>NZ_JBAIYW010000443.1:0-7817 GCF_036763055.1 Desulfovibrio sp. 1214_IL3152
CGTCGCGCCCGCAGGCTGTGGCCCGTCTGGCCGAAGCCGGGCTGACCAGCATGCGGGTAAGCCTGAACAGCGCCCGCCCGGTGCTGTATGAGCGTTATTACCGCCCCGTGGACTACTGCCTTGACGACGTGAAAGAGTCCATACGCGCCGCCAGAAGCCGTGGAGTTTTTGTGGCCCTGAACCTGCTGTTTTTTCCGGGCATCACGGATACCGAAGAAGAGCTTGACGCTCTGGCGCGGATGGTGGGCGAAAACGGCGTGAGCATGATACAGTGGCGTAACCTCAACATTGACCCTGAGTGGTACTTCAAACTCATGAACGAGGGGCAGGATTCCGATGGCGGCAAGCGGCTTGAGTTTTCGCCCAGCATGGGGCTGACGCAATTCATGAAGCGTTTGAAAAAGCTTTGCCCCTGGCTGCGTTACGGCTATTTTAATCCGTATGTGGGAGACAGGGCCGAGCTTGAGGCCCCTGCACCCGGTGACTGGAGCATGCCCGCGCCCCGTGCCAAGGAAGGCGCCCTGGCGCCCGGAGAGAGCGCGGATGGCAGCGCCGATGGCGCAACAGACGCCTTTTCGGGAGACGAAAATTTCTGAGGGCGGTTTATTTTCATTTGTGAGTATGGTCACAGAATTGTTTGCATGTTTTTATACAGTGAAGACGTCGGTTGCCCGGCGTCTTCCTTTTTTCAGCTTTTCCCGGCATGGGGCTGTGAACCTGCTGCCTGGCAACAGCGCAAACCGGGCCGACAAATACCTCAGGGTAAAAAGTTTGTATTTTCGGCGGCATGGTCTTGACATGGGAGTCGAAGGTATTTATCTCATTTGAAAATGAATTTCATTTTATAAATATCCGGCCACAGCCGGGAGGAGCGTATCATGAGCAAGGTTTTGATTCTCTTTGGTTCCAGCACCGGCAATACGGAAAGCATCGCGCAAAAGCTGGAAGAGCTGATTGCGGCAGGCGGGCATGAAGTAACCCTGCTGAACGCCGCCGAGGCGTCGGCCGACAATCTGGCCGATGGCTATGATGCCGTGCTCATGGGCTGCTCGGCCTGGGGCATGGAAGATCTGGAACTACAGGACGATTTCGCCCCCCTGTTTGACGAAATGGACAGCATGGGCCTCAAGGGCAAGAAGCTGGCCGCCTTTGCCTCCGGTGATATGGAATACGAGCATTATTGCGGCGCGGTTCCCGCCATTGAAGAAAAGGCCAAGGGCCTGGGCGCGGAAATCATTTGCGAAGGTCTGAAGATTGAAGGCGACGCCTCAAGCGACCCTGATGCCGTGAGCGCCTTTGCCGAAGACGTGCTCAAGAAGCTGTAGACGCCACGCATGCCCGGCACGCTTTGGCCGCTGAACGACAGGATACGGCGGGCTAGAGCAATTTCACTTTGAAATTGCTCTGGCGGCTGCGTGAGCAGACGTTCGCTACGGAGGCGTAAGCGCAGTTTATCTGCGCGGTTAAACGCCGAAGTGAGCGTGCCTTAAACTTTGAGAATGTATATTCTCAAAGTTAATCTGCTCTAGGGCATTACGCTTTGAATGCCCTGTATCCGGGGCAATTACGTTGGAACTGTTCTGGCGGCCGCCCGTCACCAGGGCGCGAACGCGGCTTCAGCCCTTGGCAGAAAGGCTGGCGACTGCAGACAGCAAGGCTTTTGGCTTGCGCCGTCAAGCGCCGCCGTGGGCCTCTTGCGGCTTTGCGATGCGTAGCCGCAAGACCAAAATGCTTCGGAATGGCTTGGCGTTGAAAATGCCCCGGATACGGAACAGTTGCCGTTTGAAATGCTCGGTGCCGGAATTCTGGTTTGCCGTTCCGTTCCGGGCGCATGTTTTGGGTCTGCCGCGAGGGCTATGGACGGTTTTTCGGAGGTCTCGTGTTTGTCGCCATCGGTTTGATGTTTCTGGGCATGCTGGCGGGTTTTCTGCTGCGCGGCAGGCCTCTGGCCGCAGTGCTTTCACGCTGCGTGACCCCCGCCATTGTACTGCTGCTCTTTGCCCTGGGTATTTCTGTGGGCGGCAACCGCACACTCATGAGCGCCCTGCCTGAACTGGGCAGCGCCGCCGTGCTGCTGACCCTGTTCGGCGTGGGCGGTTCCCTTGTCTGCGTGCTGTGCATACGCCGTTTTTTTCGGCAGCCCCCGGAGCCTGAAGCGCTGAAAGCGTTTTGCGCAAGCAGCGCTGCGGGAAATTCCTGCTCCGCGCGCGTCGCCGCTCCTGTGGATTCGGCTGCTGGCGGGAATTCCGCCGGTAAGGGACAGGGTGGTTCACATTCATGAACGGCAGCCTGATGATCCTGTTTTTTTTCGGCGCCGGGGTTTTGCTGGCCCGGCTGGGTGTCGTGCCTGACTACTTCATTGAGCACGACATGACACTTTATGTGTTGTGGGCGCTCATGCTGCTGGTGGGCGTGTCAATGGGAGCGGACAGAAGGCTCGGTGAAATGCTGCGCACGCTGCGGCCCTGCGTGCTGCTGCTGCCTCTTGCCACCACCGTGGGAACCTTCGCGGGGACGGCCCTTGCCAGCCTTTTTCTGGTTTACAGCGCGGCGGAGTGCATGGCCGTGGGGGCGGGTTTTGCCTATTACTCGCTTTCGTCCATCTTCATCACCCAGTACAAGGGGCCGGAACTGGGAACCATCGCTCTTATCAGCAATATCGCCCGCGAACTGATGACCCTGCTTTTTACGCCGCTGCTGGTGCGCTTTTTGGGGCCTACGGCAGCCATAAGCTGCGGCGGGGCCTCCACCCTGGACACCACCCTGCCCGTGATTACCCGCTATGCGGGCAAGCAGTGGATATTCATATCCATTGTGCATGCGCTGGTGCTGGATTTCAGCGTGCCATTCTGGGTGACTTTTTTCTGCGGCATCTAGATCAGATTAACTTTGAGAATATACATTCTCAAAGTTTAAGGCACGCTCACTTCGGCGTTTAACCGCGCAGATAAACTGCGCTTACGCCTCCGTAGCGAACGTCTGCTCACGCAGCCGTCCGAGCAATTTAAAAGTTAAATTGCTCTAAAATGCAATTTTCAGCGAAATTCACGCCATGTTGCGGCGCACTGCACTTTCGTGCAGCGCCAGAGCACGCAACCCGTGAAACGCTCGCGTGGGACAGGCGCTCCCTGTCTGCCCGTAACGCGCTGGGACGAGCGTGTCCTGAAGTTTGGGAAGGCATGTTCTCAAAGGCCGTCTGCGCCAGGTAAGGCCGGTTCCCTTGCCGCAAGCCCGCGCAAAGAGCGGTCTGGGCGCGCCGCCTTGCCAGAACCGTAAAAAACTATAACTATATACACGGAGCCGGAATACAGCCCCTGGAGGATATGTCATGGCCCGTATGCGCTCAGCCAAACAAAAATTGAAGGAATGTATCAACAGCCCCCAATGGCGCGACCATCTGGAAGAAATCGCCCAGGGCGGCCTTGAAAATGTCGGTCCGCTTTTTTCTTTTCTGCTGCTCGGCCCGCAGACCATGCACCGCGCCGCTGTGGCACTGGGGCTGGTAACGGCCCGTCTGGCGGAAAAGCAGCCCGAAGCCGCAAAAAACATCATTCGCCGCCTCATGTGGCATCTGAACGAAGAGTCCGGCAATATCGGATGGGGCATCCCCGACGCCTTTGGCGAAATTCTCGCCGCCAGCCCCCTGCTTGCCAAGGATTTTCACCGCATCCTCGTTTCCTACATCATTGATCTCGGTCACGATGACAACTTTTGCGATCACGACATCCTGCGGCGCTCCTGCTACTGGAGCATCGGACGTCTGGCGCAGGCGCGGCCCGAGCTGTGCCTTGGCGCGCGCAAATGGCTGCTCAAGGGACTGGAGGATCAGGACATCATCTGCCGGGGCATGTCTGCCTGGGCGTTGAGCCAGCTGCCGCCCGACCTTATGGACGCACCGGCCCTGCGGCGTCTGGCTGATGCCGGGCACGAAGAGATGTGTGAGCTTTTCGACGGCAATGATGTGTATGAAAAGAGCGTCAGCCAGCTAGCCGGAGAGGCTCTGGCCAGGCTTTCCGCCTGAGCCTGACGCAGGCAGAGGGTTTGTCGCCTTCCCGCCGCTTCGAAAATTTGCGCTGGATTTTCAGTTCACAGCCATGTCTGGCCCGGACGCACCCACATTACGCGGCCAGGTAGCAAAAAAAGCGTCTCCACTGTGAAACAGGCAGTTTCACAGTGGAGACGCTTTTTTTTCACTCAGCCTTCGATTTTTTTGCTGATGATGCCCTGTTCTTCAAGCTGCCGCATGACCCCCGCGCAGCGGAAAATATCCGCGCCCACGGTTTCCGCTTCCTCCAGCAGACTCATGCTTCCATCGGCATAGGCCAGCAGGTCCATCATGAGGTCTACCTGCTCGTTACAGGAATAGCGGGTGCTCAGCGTGGGATAAAGCCCGCGCTTGCCCAGTTGCGGTTCGCACAGCACCCGGCATTGATAGGTAACGTCTTCTTCAAGTGTTTCCAGTATCTTGCGCATGATTTCAAAGCCGCCCTGAAGCCCTTTTTCCGTGACCAGCGAGCAGTCGTCCAGCGATGTGTGGTATTCGGGAAAGACATGGTACTTGGTGCGCATGACGCTGCACAGCGGCAGGTCAATGCCGGGCGCGCAATACTGGCGTTCATCGCTGCCTCTGTCATGAAAGGTGTAGCGCACGAAGTCCGGAGCAAAGTGCCGCAGCACGTGCAGCGCCGCCCTGTCGGCCAGGGTGTTTCCCTTGCGGCTGGGTACGTAGGAATAGGCGCGGTCGTCGCCCAGGCAGGTCAGGTTAAAGCCCGCGGCCACACGCTGGCGCAGCATCTGGTAATTTTTGCTCAGATAGGTAATGGCTCCGATGGTTTCCGGCACAAAGACAATGCGGTAGGTGTAGCGACGCGGCGCGCTTTGCAGCCAGTGGGCCAGGGCGGTAGCCACCACAGGGCCGGAAAGTTCGTTGTTTGCCATAGAGGGATGGCACACATAGGTGGACAGAAATATTTCTTTTTCGCTCTGCCCCGGCAGCACAAGTTCGCCATAGGAAAGATGCCCAGGCTTTAGAGAGGCCCGTATGACCGCGTGGTATGTGCCTGGTTTGAGCTTCTGGCGCACGTTGTGTTTGAGGCAGAACCCCCAGCGCCTGGCGTAGTAGGACGTAACGTAGGGTATGGCTTCTGGCAGGTCCGGCCGGGAGTGCAGGTGCTCCTGCAGGTCATCCAGCGACAGATGGATGTCCACCGGTTCGGAGTAGCCCACAACGTGCAGGTTGCAGTGGGCAAAGTCCGCAATGACTTCGCCATCCGGCCCGCTGAGCCGCGCCTCGGTGATGTTCCATTCGTCCGGCACGGTCCAGTCGAAAACCGGAGTGCCGGATGGAACTTCATGCAGTTGCAGATCGGGCAGCTCTTCCTTGAGTATGGATAGAGTCTGCCGGACGCCGTTGCCCGTAATGCTGCGGCATATGGGAAAAAGCCGCTGAAGAAAACTGTGCAGATTTGGCATGGGAAAGTCCCTGTGCGCCCCTTGCCCGCCCGATGGAGGCGGACGTGAAAGATACGGAAAGAAGAACAGCCTTTGTGGCCGACATATACTGAAATGGCACTAACGGCATCTCCCCTCCTGCACAGGTGGCGGCTGCATTTGCCGCCCTGGCGCGGCGTTGGCCCCCGTCCGGAACCTTTTTCCCGCGCTTTTCCGCATAATGGCTTCCGCAAGGCTGCGTCTGTTGCGGGCAGGCTTTGCGGCCCGCACCGACAGATCACGCTCTGGAATCCGGCGGGCGGGAACAGATGCTCCCGCGCTCGCGTATCTTCCTGTCATAAAGGACTATACGGGGCATACGGAAGCAAAAAGGACGACTCTTGTCCAGCACTGTTTGCGGCTGCAATCCGGCTGAGACAAAGATTTTTTATACCGGAGAGTTTTATAAGGATAATTTTTTTATTAGCAAGGGCATGGAAGGCTTTTTTCAGGCAGGTGGAAACAAAAAAGCGGCGGGAATGTCCCGCCGCGAAACGCTGGTGAAAGAGCAGATCGTGTTTTTGTTTTTGCCCGCCGGGCATCCCGCCCAAAGGCTCCCGGCCCATTGCCCCCAGCGCGGTGCTTTTGGGCAATAACGCCGCCATTGACTGGCGCGTCAGTCAGCTTTTGTCTGAGGCAGCGTTGCGCTGCTCCCAGGCCACGGTAATAAGCTCATACAGCTTCTTGGAAAGCGCCTTGAGGTCCGGCTTGGTGTACTGGGCATCCGCCCCCACCAGGGTACATTTTTTGGCAAGGCTGTCATTGATCATGGATGAAAATATGGCCACAGGCAGCTTTTTGAGCACCGGGTCTTCCTTGATGCGCTTGCACAGGGCAAGGCCATCCATGGCGGGCATTTCGATGTCTGTGATAATGCCCTGCAAAAAGTCCGAAATGGGCCTGTTTTCCGTCTCGCAGCGGTTACGCACGGTTTGCAGGTAGTCCCAGGCTTCCTGCCCGTTGACGCGCTGTTCCACCTTGAAGCGGCCTTCTTTGTTGAGCAGATCCAGCAGCAGGCTGCGTATGCTGCTGGAGTCGTCCACATGCAGGATCTTGTAGGTTTTGCCGTCGGGCGCGGCCATGTCCGAGGCGTCGAAACGCAGGGCCATGGCGGGGTGCAGTTCCGCCACAATGGCTTCCAGGTCCAGCAGAAAAATGACGCGCTCTTCCAGCCGTACCACCCCGGTTACGGAACTGCGGCTCATGTTCTGCAAAAACTGACCAGGGGCCTCCACATCCGTCCAGCTCAGCCGGTAAATGCGGTTGACGCCGGAAACCAGAAAGCCCGTACACACCCCGTTGAATTCCGTCACGATAACCTTGGCGTCTTCATTGGTGATGGGGGCATTGCCCAGAAAACAGGCCATGTCGATAAGCGGCACGATGCGGCCGTTGCGGTGCAGAAACGCTCCCAGCAAGGCTTTGTGGCGCATTTCCGGCATGGCTGTGACCGGCTGGCGCCGGCCGATTTCAACCACCTTTGCCACGTTAAGCCCGTAGTGAGCCTCGTAGCCGTCCTGATTGACATAGAACTCAACTATTTCAAGTTCATTCGTGCCGGTTTCAAGCAATATGTTGGTCTGCGCCATGAAAGGTACTCCATTGGGCGGGCGGGCCGCCGTGAGATGCCGCATGCCGGAGCTTCGGGCCGAAACTCTCTCCATTGTACACAACTGTACACAGCTTATCGGCCAGGATAAAAAAAGTATTTAGAGCATTTTAACTTTGAAAAAGTGTAAATGCTCTAACGCTGCACGAAAGTGCAACGCGCCACAACGTGGCGTGGAGTCAGCCGAAAATCGCATTTTCAGCTGAATGAAAACTTTGAAATGTGAAACATTTCAAAGTGAATCTGCCCTAGAGCAGTTAACGAATGAAATGAGTTAACTGCTCTGCAAGGATTTTCTTGAAAATCCTTGCCACGAAATGCGAGAAGGCAGGCTTTTGCCTGCCGTAAGCGAGCATTTCAAGTGTGAATTGCTCTAGAGTAATGCGGCATTCTGTCTGTTTAGAGCGGGTTGATAATAAAATTGTTTCGGCGGCTGCCTGAGCACGCGCCCTCCGCCAAGGGCAGCGCGTTTGAGCCGCAGCCCGAAGGGGTTACGGATGGAGGCGGCAGCGTCATGAACTTACGCTGTTGCGCGCCGTAACACTTTGAGAAGACATGTTCTCAAAAATAAAATGCCCTGTACGGAAGAATGCCTGCCATGACAATGCCGCAGTTTTGCAGAAAGTAAAAGCGCCGTTTTGCTGTGCCAGCGGAAAACGCCGCGGTGCAGACAGCCAGCGCCCCTTGCCGTGGCCCGATGGGCGGGCGTTTATGCTTG
>NZ_JBAIYW010000424.1:0-7655 GCF_036763055.1 Desulfovibrio sp. 1214_IL3152
TACGACGACAACCGGAACTTTCTTTTTCCCGTGCTCCTTGGTAGCTTTCATTTGTAGCCCTCATGCTGGTTTGGTGGTTGTTTGGTCATAACCAAACCTAACCGACATGAAGGGCTACTTCCATTTTGGGAATGTGCGAAAAATACCGTACGTTATCCTCAACGGCTAGCGCCCGTGAGGGCCGCGCAGACTAGATCGCCCCAGCGCGAGTATGCCGTACCCCCTCCGTTTTATGCTCCAGGAGCAGAAATTACTCAAGGGATCAACTTGGCTCATGCGTATGCCCTCAAGGTAAAGCACGGCGTTGTGCGGATGTGCCTGCGCGGCGGTATCTGCTCTTGTGCTGGTGCTGAAAATACAGGCAGTTCATTATGCATTCTCCAGGCATCTCTGATCCACTTTCCAATGGTACATGGTTTATTTCATGTCTTGGTCATGATTATCTGAATATCAGTGATTTTTATAAACAAATCATGTTGATGTTGTGAGTATTGAGGATATGAACATGCTGTTTGAATTGTTATTATTGTATTTATATATAAAATAAGTGTGCTATATGCCGAGGATGGATGTAAAACAACATGTGGATAATGGTATAATCAAGTATAGTAAAATTATTTTGTGTTGACGTAATATTTAATTTCTCCTATATTTTGTACTCAATGATCGGGCGTCGTAAATTTTTTTGCCAGAGACTTTACATGGGTAAGGCTTCCAGCGGAAAGTCTACCCTCCCTAACAAACGGAGTCTCTATGGCTACTTCAATTTATATCGGCAATCTGGCTTGGTCCACAACTGAAGACAGCATTTCCAATCTGTTTTCCACCTATGGCAGCGTAATTTCCGTTAAACTGCCGTTGGACCGTGAAAGCGGCCGTCCCCGTGGTTTTGGTTTTATCGAAATGGACGACTCTGATGCCAGTCGCGCTATCTCGGCCCTTAATGGTCAAGATCTTGATGGCCGTACATTGCGGGTGAATAAAGCCGAGCCTAAAAAGCCTGCGCGCGCAGCTTGGTAAGCTCGCAGATCTGATAAAATAAAGATCGCAGAAAATTGATATGTCCCATCAGGGCTACAATGGTATAAAGCCGCGAGGCTGACCATTGTCCCTGATGGGACATTGTTCATATGGCGGTGTGCGGGAGTTTAAGTGGATTGCCTCCTCCTCCTCCTCCTCCTTTGGTATTGATGGCATGGAAGAGCAAAATTTATCATCAGAATATGAAATGTTGGCTTTCAGCCGTTGGAAACTTTGCCAGTTTTTTCAGTTGCCTCACTTCAGGCTGCAAAAGGTTGCAAACGCCAGAATCAATACGGCAGTGGGAATGCAGTAGATACGGGCTTTCTCGTGATGTCCGCTCTCTGCCTGCCAAACGCATGGCCTGAGCTTTGTGGGTTCTGACGGTTTTGGTGCGGGTCCAGTGGGCTTATGCGGCTTGAGCGTCGAGCTTTTTTCTGCTTCATGCGAAGTAGCTTTGCCGGGAAAACGTTTGTGCCGCCGCCAGGACGCCATTGTGCGCGCTGAAGAACGTATATTTTTTTGAAATCTGAGCGCATTCACAAAAGGATTGACCGGCTTTTTTCGATGGAATTTCGAAAAAAGCCGGTCATTTTATTAGCCGTTGCGGTTTTTGTGACCAGCCCGCGTGATTGGGGGCTGGTCATCTTTTGGTCCTGTTTCGGGAAGATCTGTTGAAAAGTTCTCTGTGTTACGCATTGGGCGCGGGCCAGAACGTGGAAGCCTTGCGTCCTTCGCGGTCCAGCGCCCAGCCCAAAAACCAGCCCATCAGCGAAAAGGCTATGCCCACAAAAAAAGGAGGAATGAGGGCGGCTTGCATTCCAAGTACGGGGGTAGGGGAGACGGCTTTATTGGCCAGCAGATACCACAGCAGACATGAGGCAAAGCCCAGTCCGCAGCTCAGCCATGCGGCTATGGGGCTGCGTTTGCCAAAGCGGACAAGGGCCACATAGCTTGTCAGCACCGTCGCGCCGACGATACTCCAGCTGGTGGTACACAGAAGGGCGATGAGCTGCCCCTTGATCTGTGCGCTGCCGCCCGAAATCAGCACGCAGAAAACAATGCCGACAAACCATGAAAACCTTGTGGCGGGCCGGCCGGGCAGATCTTCGGCAATGGCCGATACGGCAATGTGAAAAAGAGCCGTTGCCGTGGACAGGGAGGCCGAAACAATAGCCAGCACGAAAAGCTGAAGCCCCACATCGGGCATGAGCATTTTTACAAGGTGGGGCACCACTTCATCAGCCGAGGCCGCATCGGGCAGAATAAGGCGCGACAATGCGGCCACAAAATACGTGCCACCCACAAGCACGGTAAGCACCAGCATGGCGAGAGGGGTGATGCGGTTGATCTGGCGGGGCGAGTTCAGGGCAAAGTGGCGCTGCATCATCTGCGGCTGCGCCCATACCGCCACGGATGTGACCATGACCAGCGATATGATGAACCAGCCTTGCTCCCCCGTGGAAAGGGAAAGAAAACCGGCATTTGCCAGGGGGGTTGGCGGCAGCTGCGCCAACTGCGCCATGCCTTCAATGGGGCCGCCAACCCTGTTGAGCACGGCTCCGATAAGCAGCACAATGCCCACCAGCATGACGATGCCCTGCATGGCTTCGGTGTAGAGAACGCCACGCAGACCGCCGATAAAGACCACTACGCCCACCACCACGGCTGCTATCCAGATCAGCGCCCAGACGGGAACAGGCAGTATCTGGGCCAGCATCAGGGCTGCACCCTTGATGACTGCGGAAGCATAAACGCCAAGGAATATGGCAAAAACCAGGGCAAGAGCCTTGCCCAGCAACGGACTTTTGTGTCCCTTGGCGATAAGCTGCGTCGGCGTACGGGCCTGAAGGTTGCGCTGACAGACCCTGGTAGGCCATGCCAGATAGCGGTAAACAAGCCATGTGCCGAGCCATACGTTGCCTGCGGCAACCAGGAGCATTTGCATGCCGTACATATATGAAAGTCCGCCGAAGCCCACGAGGGCCACGGCGGAAATATACGTTGCCACATAGGCAAGCGCCTGAATGACAAAACCTACGCGCCCCGTCGCCATGGCGTCGTGTCCGCGTCCTTTTCGCGCCAGCCAGATAAAGACGGCTATGTAGCCGAGCCAGATGAGAGCGTCGCCAAGCATGGCTTATCCCCTTTGTACCTGGCGTACCAGGGTAACAAGCGCCAGTACAAAAGAACCGGCGAGTAATGCCATGGCAACACGCACGGCGGCGTCCGTCAGCAGCAGGGTTGAAACAAGATCCATTGGCCCTCCGGCGCTAAAAGGCACAGACTAAAAAAGCCGCCGACCCCTATGGTCGGCGGCTATGTTACCTTATAAGCAAATTTGCCAAATATCCGCGCATCCTGGGGTCAGTTGCTGACTCCGGTAAAATAATATCGAAAATAGCTGATGGCGGTTGTTAGCTTCATTAATTTTTTCTATCTGTTCTTTACGTTGTTGTCAACAGTGCCTGGCCGTTGGCTGCGTAAAAATACGCTCAGGCTTTGATGGACCGGGCTACAAAGTCCAGCACGTCTTTGTACAGCGTGGGCGCGGCATAAGGCGTGAGCACCCGTGTGCGGTTGGCGCCCACCATAAGGGAAATGATCACCTGAGCCGTTGACTTGCTGTCAACCGTGACCAGGCTGCCGTCTTCAATGCCACGGGAAATGACCCTTTCAAGCTCCTGATGCACCTGTGAAAACATGGAATCCATGGTGTCACGGTCTGTCTTGGTTTTCATGTCGCTGTAGGGCGAACAGCGTACAAGCACCAGCCAGTTGGAATCCTTGTCAATGGAAAAATCAAGGTACGCCTTGCAAAAACGCATGACGCCGTCAAAGCCGGAATCTGCATCGGCAGTGGCCTGGCGTAGCTTTTTCAGGAAATGCTCCAGCACATCAAGGCCGGAAGCCAAAAAGAGCTTTTCCTTGTTGCCGTAATGGTGGGTCAGCAGGCCTAGCGCGACCCCCGCCCTGTCGGAAATCTTTTTGAAAGTGGTTTCTACATAGCCACACTCGCCAAACAGATCCTTGGCCGCCTGGAGCAACGCTTCTTTTTTGCTTTTATTCATCATGGTCTTCGCAGGAACAGGTTGGATAGTCCTTTGCTTACTTACTTATAGTTAACTGTATTATCTGCAAAAACGTGTAAAGTCAATACTGCAGTGTCGTGCAGCCCGGCAGATGTATAAAAAGTCAGCTCCGTTTGCTTCTCCTGAAGGCATTTTGTGCGTAATCGCCCAGTTGCTCAAGTCTTTTGTCAACGAGGTCATACAGGCTGCCGCGTGAAAAACCTCCATTTTTCAGTCTGCGCCCGGCGGCAAGACCGGTCAGCAACAGCAGGGCCTCTTCAATGCGACGCACTGCGTAGATGCTGAACTGTTTGTTTTCCACTGCCCGGAGCACGTCGGGCGAAAGCATGAGATGGTCTGCGTTGTCATAGGGGATGATGACACCCTGTGTGCCGGTAAGCCCATGCCTGGCGCAAACCTTGTAAAAACCTTCCACCTTGCGCGTAACGCCGCCCACGGCCATGATCTGTCCCGCATGGCTGACCGCGCCCGTAAAAGCCAGGTCGAGCCGCACGGGAACATCGGCCAGCGCCGAGAGCAGGGCCACCAGTTCCGCGCCGGAGGCGGAATCGCCTTCAATGCCGGCATAGCTCTGCTCGAAATACAGGGAACCGGAAAGAACAAGAGGCTTTTTGCGGGCAAAAAGGTCGGTGAGGTAGCTTTTGATGATCATCATGGCCTTGGTGTGGATGGGGCCGCCGAGTTCCGCCTCGCGCTCAAGGTCGATGATGCCCTCGTGTCCCACACCTACGGTACATGAAATGCAGTGGGGCAGGCCGAACTCGAAGTTTCCGTGCCAGGTCACCGAGAGGCCGTTGACCTGACCAACGGCTGCGCCCGATGTGCGCACCTTGATCAGTTCACGGTCATATTCCTCCATAAACACTTCTTCCACAAGATTGGCCCGATAAAGGCGCGCCGCATGGGTTTCTTCCATAATGGGGGCGCTGACCGTGTCGGCCCCCTTCAGACGGGCCAGGGCGGAAGCTTCTATCATCAGTTCGCGTAACAGGGGAAACTTGAGTGAAAGACGGCGTTGGTCTTCGCAAAGGTGTGAGCCCAGGTCCACAAGCCATGCCAGGGCCGTGCGGTCAAAGGGAGGGAGCGCGCAGCCGCGTATGATGTGCGCGATGTGGCCGAGGTAATGGCGGATATTCGCGGCATTGCGCTCGGTTTCATCCGCCATGTGCGCCTTGATGCGAAAAAGCTTTGGAAAGCGGTCGTCATTGACGAGCAGCCCCTCATACAGGTCTTCGCCGCCGACGAGCACCACCTTGAGGTCAAGGGGCAGCGGATCGGGGCTGAGTCCTTTGGTTCGGATGGCAGTGTCCGGCGCTTCGCCGGCATCTTCGATGCGGGCCTGATCGGAGCGCAAGGCGCGCAACAGCCCTTCCCAGGCTGTGGGGTGCTGCAGCAGGTCTTCCACGTGCAGCACCAGAAAGCCGCCGTTGGCCTTGTGCAGGCTTCCCGCGCGGATCAGGGTAAAGTCTGTGACAAGCGCCCCCATTTCTGATTCGCGTTCAATGCAGCCCAGAAGGTTCACGGCCGTGGGATGGTCATCGACCACAATGGGCGCGCCTTCCTGCTTGCTGTTGTCCACCAGCACGTTTACGGCATAACGGTACAGAACCATGTCCGCGCCGGGGCCGCCGTGGGTATCGCCAGCGAGGGAAGGGGGCATGCCGTCCCTGTGCATAAAGGCTTCGGTATTTTTCAGCATGTCCTCGCGCATGGCCGTAAAATACGCGGCCAGATCATCCCCTGGGCATGCTTTGAGCAGGCGCTGCTCAAGGGGGGTGAACAGGGTATCAAGCACCTGCCCCATAGCATCGCGCTCAAGGCCGCGCTCGTCATCCTGAAAGCTTTCCTCGGCCTTGTTGAGCTGACGCATAAGACCGGCCATAGACTGCACAAGATTGTCGCCGCGGCTTTTCAGCTTGAGGCGGATGGTGCTGTCCAGGTTGTCAAACTCTTCTTCATTGAGCCTTTTGCCCTCGACAAGAGGATAGAGCGTCAAGCCGCCGTTTTCATCCATGTCCAGGTTGAAACCCTTGTCCACGGCTACCGAGTTCATCTTGCGCAAAAGCCCCATGCGGGCCGTCTGGAATTTGTCCACAAGCTTGGCCCGGCGCTTCAAATACGTGCTGGCCTCAAACCTGCGGGGCAGTTCCTTGACGATGGAGTCCACCATCTCCATCATGCTTTGCCTGAATTTTTTGCCCAGGCCCGCAGGCAGGGAAAAAAGCAGGGGATGGTCCGGGTCCTGAAAATTATGCACATAGACAAGATCCGGCGGGGTGGGAGCCTTGCGGGCCTGCGGGCGCAGATAGTCGAGAAGCATGCGGGTACGCCCCAGATCCGCCTCTCCTGAAAGGTAGACATGGTAGCCGCGGGCCTTGATTTGCAGGGCAAGATCCAGCGCCTGCATGGCGCGGGGCTGGAAGGGGTTTTTGCGCCCGTTGCGCAAAGGCGGGATGGCCTGGCTGTCATCCCAGGGAATGCGGGCAGGGTCCATGGCAGCGTGCAGTCTGGACTCGGGCAGAGGGGAGATTTTGGACATATCTATGTGGTATACCTATGACTGTCGATAAAGTTTTTCAAGAATGCCTTTGCCGCCCTGCTCAAGAATTTCCTCGGCAAGTTCAAGGCCCCATTGGCGCGCCTGAGAGGTATGACCATCCTTGCTGCAGCGCAGAATGCGGCTGCCGTCAACCTCGGCCACCAGGCCTTCAAGGCGCAGGGTTTCGTCGTCCAGCAGGCGCGCATGGCCGGCAATGGGAACCTGGCAGCCGCCTTCAAGCCCGGCCAGAAAACCCCGTTCGGCCTCAACGCACACGCGGGTCGCGGTGTCTTCCATTTCGGCCAGAAGGGTGAAAAGCTCGTAGTCGTTCTCACGGCATTCAATGCCAAGCGCCCCCTGGCCTACCGCGGGCAGGAAAGTGTGCGGGTCAAGCGCATGCATGTACGGCGCGGAAAGCCCCAGGCGGTTCAGCCCGGCAGAGGCAAGGATTATGGCGTCATATACGCCCTCTTGCAGTTTGCGCAGCCGCGTATCCACGTTGCCGCGCAAGCTTTCAATGCGCAGATCCGGCCGTTGGGCCAGCAGCTGGGCCTGACGGCGCAGGCTGCTTGTACCCACGCAGGCGTTGGGGGGCAGCGACGCAACAGAGTCATATTTGTGCGAAAGCAGGCAGTCTGTCGGGTCCTCGCGCGGGGGAACGCAACCGAGCATAAGCCCTTCGGGCAGTTCCATCGGCACGTCTTTCATGCTGTGGACGGCCAGATCCGCCTCGCCGTTGAGCAGGGCCTCTTCAATTTCCTTTACAAACAGCCCCTTGCCGCCAACCTTGGCCAGGGGAACATCAAGGATGATGTCTCCCTTGGTCTTTATGACATTAAGGTGCACCTCAAGGCCGGGCATGGCTGCCTGAAGGCAGCTTTTGACGTGTTCGGCCTGCCAGAGGGCCAGGCGACTGCCGCGTGTAGCAATGGTAAGAGTAGTTCGCATGATCTTACCGTCTAATGCCCGCAGCTTGCACAGTTGCCGCCGGAACAGCCGGAGCA
>NZ_JBAIYW010000514.1:0-7600 GCF_036763055.1 Desulfovibrio sp. 1214_IL3152
AAACGGCAGCGGCCCGAACCGATGCCTCAAGCTCCTCAAGGCCGGACTTGCCCATGAGCCGGGCCAGGCAGGCATAGCGCTCCTCGGCTGCATTGCGCCCCGCATGCCGGGCCTGCCGCAAATCCTGAGCATACAGGGCAAGCGTTTGCGGCGAAAGGGTTTCCAGTTCACAGCGCAGGCACTTTTTAAAAGCGCCCCGGCTGTCAGGCACAACCACATGCGGATATTTAGCGGAAGCAGTGCGCATGAAAGCCTCTTCCGCATCAGCAATTTCATCCAGCAGAGGACTGGTGCTTAGCGGAGGCAGGCGGTTATCCATACGGGCGTATTTTTCAATCATGAAATTGCGCCCCGTCTGCTCGGCGCGGCGCAGATCCTCAAGATAGGAGGCAAGCGTTTCGGCGTTGAGCGGCTCGTGAGCCATACGCCGCATAACCCTGAAGCTGTCTGGCCTCTGCTGGCAGAGGGCTGTGCCGCCTTCATTGGGCGTTGCCGGAAACATGACAAGTTCCCGCTCGATAATTTCCGCCAGCAGCGCCTGACGCGCGTCCGACAGTGAGGGTTGCGAGGCCCGTTCCGATGCGTGTCGCGTGGCGGAAATCGGCTGCGGCCCCTGTTCGGCCAAGGCCCGGCGGCACAGGTCAAGATTTTTCCTGTAACTTTCCGCTTCCACGCTGCGCCCTTTACCCAGCCTGTCATAACAGGCCACAGCCTCTTCAAGGGTACGGGCGGCCTCGCTCCACTGCCCGTCCGAAGCCAGCGCCACGCCCAGATTGCCCAGCGAAAAGGCCGTATCCTCGTGTTCGCCGCACACCTTCCGCCGCAGAGACACTGCCTGGCGATGCCAGTCTATGCCCGCAGCGAGCAGGCCACGTTCCTCATACAGGCGTCCCAGATTACAGGATACTCCCGGGCAACAGCCGGTGGGAGCACCTATCAGTTGCAATTACTGCCTGTATTATATAGTCTTGACGAAGATAAGAATTCCCGCCAGCCAACCTTTCCTTCCGGCCTGTTTTTGTTTCACCAGCCTTTCATCTGCCCCAACCTTCTTTCGCTCCGGAGTCTATTATGGACCAAGCTTTCTGGCAGTCCGCCCAGCTCTACGGAAACATCGCCGTCAAACTTGCCGTGGGCCTTGCCACCTTTATATTTGTCTTTCGCACCACAAACCGCGGCCAGCTTGCGCAAATGACCTCCATAGACCTTATCGGCAACTTTGTTATGGGCGGCATTCTGGGCGGCGTCATCTATAATCCGGATATCGGCATCACAAAATTCATCATTGTCCTTGCCATATGGCAAGCCATGGTCATAGCAGTAAATTTTTTGCGCATGCGTACAGAATCCGTGCGTAAAATGATTGTTGGCTCACCAAAGCCCGTGGTTATCAAGGGTAAATTTCTTCAAGACAAATTGACTGAAGCCGGTCTTGATATCGGAGACTTTGCAACACTCATACGAATGCAGGGTATCCACTCCATGAAAGACATATGGAATGCCCAGATAGAACCCAACGGCCAGCTTACGGTGCAGAAAAAAGAAGATCCGCACATTTCAAACGTGGTGCTCAACAATGGGGTTGTTGTTGAAGCCGCACTTGAAGTCATCGACAAGGATGAGGCATGGCTCAAAGCCGAACTGCTGAAGCAGGGCTATGATTCCTATGAAAATATTTTCTTCGCGGAATGGAATGAACAGCGAAACAGCGCCGGAAAGCTTTCCGGAAATCTATATGTCGTTGAACTTGATCATAAAAAAGAAAAGAAAGACAGCAGCGAACCCGTCCCGCCGCAACAGCACAGGCAACCGGCCTGACGCCCGCGCCTGGCAGCACACTGCGGCGCAAGAAATGCGTCCAGACGCTTCTTCAGGCCCACCCAAGGTTGAAAACGGCTAGCGGCTGATCTTGAGAGCAACACAAAAAGAGGACACTATGGGCATAATTTCTTGGATAATCTTCGGAGTAATCGCAGGAGCCATAAGCAAGTTCATCATGCCCGGGCGGATGGAAAACGGATTTGTCATGACATCCCTGCTCGGCATTGTCGGGGCTTGCGTCGGCGGATTTATCGGCACGTCACTGGGTTTCGGGAGAGTTACCGGCTTCAATCTGCCCAGTTTTTTTATTGCCGTGCTTGGGGCCATGATTGTTTTGATTATCTACAGCAAGCTTAAAAGCAGATAACCGCCGTGCATGAACCGTTTGCAGCGCTGTTGCCGGTCAACGCCTGCCGAAGCATGCCCGTGCGAAGACCAGAGGGCGGCCGGGCCACGCACAGACGTACTCTCCGCTGACAGCGCTTGATGCAGGGAGCCGCCCCACTCTGGGCAAGCGCCCCTGCGGCGTGACACCGGGGCAGATACGAGGAGCAAGGGGGAATTTGTGGCTGAAAATGAAAACCGCCCGACAAACGGAGCGGAAAATGGCAACCGCCCGCGAGGGGCCGCGCCTTCAGGCTACGCCCAGGCACACGAAAAAGATGTTTTTTCCGACAAGGTAACCTGGTCGCTTTTTCTGAAGGCGGCGCTTCTGGTGCTGGGCATCTGGTCTGCCTCTGCTCTGGGACTGTACGCTTTCACTGAAGATTACAGTAAATCCGGCACATTCGGCGATTCTTTCGGCGTGTTGAACGCGCTTTTTTCCGGTTTGGCCTTCGCGGGGATTATCGTTTCCATTAAAATGCAGAACGATGAAATGCGCGAACAGCGCAAGGAATTGCAAAAACAGAAAAAAATCGCCCTGCTCTACCACAGGGAAAGGATGTTTCTGCTGCTCATGGACGAATTTAAAAAATCGCGCGAACGCCGCTTTGCCGTTGCTGACGTGCGGATGATCATTCGCGAATGCCTGGGCTGCGATGGGCCGAACGCCCCCGCCGCTGCCACTGTGTCCAGCCTGGTGGCCGAAGTGGAGGGTCTGCTTGCGGCACGCCCGGAGGAAACCCCGCTGCTACAGATTTTGAATCGCAAAGTTTTCCGTCATGAACGGTGCGAAGTTTTTATAAAAACCTTTCGTCAGGCCGCCGACAGCGTAAAAAGATTCGATCCTGCCAGTCGGGGAGAATATTACGACATCCTGTGCAACAGCATGTCTGATGCGGAAGAAGCTCTGCTTTTCCTGTGCTATGCCGCCCGCTACGGCGCCCAGACCGCGAAAAACCCGCAGGCCATGAAGTTGCGCGAAAGCTTTGACGAGATCAAAGCCAGGCTTTAGCGCTGCTTTCATTAAAAACTCTGCGTCTGGGTAAAAAGGCAGAAGTCGTAAAAATATTTTTTTCTGCGCCAAGCCTGAGAAAAAGAAAAAACGTTTTCCGCAAACTAGAGCATTTTAACTTTGAAAAAGTGTAAATGCTCTAACGCTGCACGAAAGTGCAGCGCGCCACAATGTGGCGTGGATTCAGCCGAAAATCGCATTTTTCGGCTGAATGAAAACTTTGAAATGTGAAGCATTTCAAAGTTAATCTGCTCTGCAAGGATTTTCTTGAAAATCCTTGCCACGAAATGCGAGAAGGCAGGCTTTTGCCTGCCGCAAACGAGTATTTCAAGTGTTAAATGCTCTAGGACACGGCGAAAAAAGTTTTCCGCAATAAAATTGGAAAGCCCCGGTGGCGCCGGGGCAATCAGGGATGTGTAAGCAGTTGTTTGGAGACTATGCCTCAACACGGCATCGCTGTCAACATAGTACACCAGTTGTTGTTTTGTTTTATAATGCCTATGCTGTGAAATACGTCAGGAGCAAGAGTTCGCAAGGCAGCCCCTTGCGGGGCCGGGCTGTGGTGCATGCACCCGAGGCTCGAAACGCGCGTGGGCCCCAGATAACATCCGACTGCTGGGCAGCTTTTTGCATTGTGATGAAAGAAAAAATGGGCCATCCGGACGGCTGCGGCAGGAACAAGGGCAATTTCAGCGCGAAACCGTCTGGCGGCAGCGCTGGCAGAAACCCGTACAAAGATCAAGCACAGCGCCAGCGTTACTCAAGGGATTTGTCCCAGCATCTGCCAGTGAAGGCGGCATTACGGGAGGGCCGTGCGCCGTTGCGCGCGGGTAAGGCAAAACGTTGAGAATGACTTTTTCGACCATAAAACCACTTTCGTACGTATTTTCAGTAGCTTTGCACCCCCGCTGTACCCCGACAAAAAAAGGAGCCACAGGGATTACCTGTAACTCCTTGATTTTTCTGGTCGGGATGGCGCGATTTGAACGCGCGTCCTCAGCGTCCCGAACGCTGCGCTCTAGCCAAGCTGAGCCACATCCCGTCGAGAAAGGCAACATATGCGAGACACGTAATTTTGGCAAGCCATTTTTTATTTGTAAAAAAATAAGGGCTGGCGTAGCATGACGTTGGCCTCTTGAGGAACAAAAATCTTTGCGGAGCGAGCAGCCTGTATGACCCGTGTTCTTGTAGTTGATGATTCCACTTTTATGCGAAATGCCATTACCGCCCTGCTGGAACAGGATCCGGAAATCAAGGTTGTCGGTACTGCCAAGGATGGATTGGAAGCCCTGCAAAAAGCCGAGGAACTGGACGCGGACGTCATGACCCTGGATGTGGAAATGCCGCGTCTTGACGGTTTGGAAACCCTCCAGCGGCTTATGAAGGCCACTCCCATGCCGGTACTCATGATAAGTTCTCTGACCGAAAGCGGAGCAGAGAGCACGCTAAAAGCGATGGAGTACGGCGCGCTGGACTTTATTCCCAAAAACATGAGTAATGATCGCGATGCCTTTGGCGCGGAACTGCGGCGCAAGGTCTCGGCTCTGGCACGCCGCAAGACAATTATCCGCCTCAAGTACCGCCGCATCAACAATATCCCCATGCCGGCCGCCCCGCCGCGCACGCAGTCACAGCCCATCGACTATGTGCAGACCCCCTGCCACGGCCCCCGCGATCTGGTGGTTATCGGCGTGTCCACCGGAGGGCCGCCGGTGGTGCAAAAAATACTTTCCGCCCTGCCTGCGGACATTCCGGCCTGCCTCCTGATCGCGCAGCATATGCCCGCAGCCTTTACCGGCCCCTTTGCCAAAAGGCTCGACAGCGTATGCCGCATAGATGTCACCGAAGCTCAGGACGGCGACCGCCTGAAAAATGGACACGCCTATGTCTGCCCCGGCGGCAGGCATATCAGTATCCGCATGCGCGGCCCCCTGCCCGAAGTGGCAGTCACCGAAGAACCCCGCGATGCCCTTTACAAGCCCACAGTCAACCTGCTTATGGAAAGTGCGGGCAAATTTATGGGCCGCCGCACCCTGGGCGTCATGCTCACGGGCATGGGTTCTGACGGCTGCGAAGGCGCAAGGGTGTTGAGGGAAAAAGGCGGCTGTCTCATTGCCCAAAATGAAGCCTCATGTGTAGTATACGGCATGCCCAAGGCAGTAGTGGACGCCAAGCTTGCAAACCAGATTCTCGACGCCGACGACATAGCCCAGGCCATCATGACGATAATCAGAGGCTGATCTAGCAGCGCAGCAGGAAACGACACTATGGAACACACGCTCAATACGTCTTCGCCCATTCTGGAAGCATTGCAGTCCGACGACAGCACGACTATCCGCCATGCCGCCTTCAGTGCGGGCGATATGGCCTTGCAAGACGCCGTCCCCCTGCTTTGCGAGCATATCAAAAGCAGCAATATCGGTGTGCAGGAAGCGGCGGAATATGCCCTGCGCAAGATTCGCGGCCCGCATGTGGTCGCGGCCCTGCTGCCCCTGCTGCGCAGTGACGAAGCTCCGGTGCGCAACGTAGCCATGGACATCCTGCGCGAAATCGGCAGCGACAGCATTGAGAGCATACAGCCCTATCTTCAGGACGATGATCCCGATCTGCGCATCTTTATCGCCGACATTCTCGGCTACAGCCTCACGCATCAGGCCGCCATTCTGCTCGGCAGGGCGCTGCTGAAAGACCCGGAAGTCAACGTGCGCTACCAGGCGGCTGTCAGCCTGGGCAATCAGGCATTTCCCGAAGCCGTGGGCCCACTGTGTCAGGCCATGCACGATGAGGAATGGGTGCAGTTTGCCGTGGTGGAAGCCCTTGCGAAGATCAAGGACCCTTCCGCCGCCAACGGTCTTGTAAAGCTGTTGCCCCAGGCATCTCCTCTGGTAAGTTCCGCCATCATTGACGCTCTGGGCGGCATGGGCGACGTGAAGGCCATTCCCCTGCTTTTCAGTTCGCTTGAAAATGTCAGCGTGCCTTTGCGGCACAAGATCGTCAAAGCCATCGTACAGATTTTGAGCGGCCGGTCCCTGTCGCTTCTTTCCGCCAAATCGCAGGAACGGCTGCGCACGTACCTGCTTGAAGCCCTCACGGACAATGATGAGGATATTCTGCTGGCGGCCCTGCAGGGCCTGAGCGCCATCGGGCGCGAAGACGCCACAAAAGCCATCATCGACATGGCCCTGACCCTGGATGCGGAACGGCAGCCAGAACTTTACGACGCAGCGATCCAGTCGCTCGCTTCGGTCGGTTACAACGATGTGCTTCGCGATGCCTTACGCAGTGATGACGAGCGCCGCGTTGCCATCGCTATGGAGGCATGTCGCCTTCTTGACGACCGCAGGCCCGTGGAAGAGCTGAAAAATATCTATTGGCGCGTTAGCCCGGATCTGCGCCGTGCCGCAGCGGCCGAGGCTGCGATCTTGGGCGACTGTACCGATGTTCCGTTTTTTTTCTCTGTGGTTGAAGAGTCCGACGATGCGGAAGTTCTCAAAAGCGCTCTGGTCTTCTTCGGCAATCAGCACGCCTGCCCTGAAGTGGAGGACGTGGTCTTTGCACAGATCGACCACCGCTATGCGGACGTCAGGGAAATGGCGCTGGAAGCATGCATCAATCTTCACAGCCCCAAGCTCAATGCCCACTTCAAAGAAAGAGCCCGCAGCGACGACCCCGTGCAGCGCATGATGGCAATCTACGCTCTTGGGCGGTACAGCGTGACGGAAAATCTGGAAGAGATAGCCCAGGCGCTTGAAGACCCGTCGCCGCGTGTCAGACAGGTGGCGGTGGAGGCTTTCCAAAACCTTGGGCCACAGGCTGAAGCCTTTTTGCCGAAGCTCATGACCCGTCTGCTTGACGAAGACAAAGACGTGCGGGTGGCGCTGGTGGACCTGCTCGGGCAGATCGGCACTCCGCCCGTCATGCCGCATATTATCGCAGCACTGGCTGACGACAATGACTGGGTGAGAATCCGGGCCATCGAAGCGTTGGGCATGCACAAAATTGCCGAGGCAGTACCCATCCTGGCCCAGATGCTGGAAGACGCCAGCCCCATGGTGACCTTCAAGATAATAGAAGCTCTGGGCATGATCGGCGGCAATGTGGCTTTCACTGTGCTTCTGGGCATGATGGATAATGAAGACCAAGAAATTCAGCATGCTGCGGCAGAAGCGGTGGCAGCCATACAGGCCGAACAGGAGTAGCCATGTCACAGCCTCCTACCATGTTTCCCTATAGTGCGCCGAAAAAAAGCGCCGACGAAACGGAAAAAAAGGATTCCACGGGTTCCGCCACGCCATCCACCGGCATCAGGGACGCAGCGCAGCCCTCTCCGTTTTCGCGCCCCGCTGCCCCCCAGGAACAGCGCCCGGCTTCCGCGGCGGCATC
>NZ_JBAIYW010000585.1:0-7574 GCF_036763055.1 Desulfovibrio sp. 1214_IL3152
CGGCCCGGCCAGCCCATAGGCGCCGCCGGTCCCACCACCTCTGGGCGCATGGACGCCTATACCCCGCGTCTGCTGGATCAGGGCCTTAAAGGCATGATCGGCAAAGGATACCGCAAGCCGGAAGTGGTAGAGGCCATGAAAAAACACGGCGTACCCTATCTTGCGGCCGTGGGCGGGGCCGGGGCGCTTATTGCCCGGGCCATCAGGAAATATACGGTGCTGGCCTACGAAGATCTGGGGCCGGAAGCTGTCGCCGCCATGGAAGTGGAGGATTTTCCGGCCATTGTGGTCATAGACAGCGACGGCGGCAATTTTTACGAAACGGGGCAGGCTCCGTACAAACGCATCTGAAGGCATAGCTGTTTTTCATAATGGCCCAGGTACAGAATACTTGTAGAAGGAGTTGTCATGGCTTTAAGCAGAACCCCTGGGGAGGCAAAAACCCGCCTGGATTTCTGGCAGGCAGCCTCCGGCGTGGTGTTGGCCCTGTTCGTATGCGTGCATCTGACGCTGGAAGGAACTGTCGTGTTCAGCCCGGCGCTGACAAACGGCATAGCGTGGTTTCTGGAAGCCACATGGCTGGCCCAGATCGCCGCACCTCTTATCATCTTGCTGATAGTATTTCATTTTTACATCGCGGCAAGAAAGATGCCCTTCCGCGCCAATGAACTCGGCATCTTTGTACGCCACAGCAAAAGCCTGAAAGATTTTGACACCTGGCTGTGGCTTGTGCAGGTATTTACGGCCATTGTCATTCTTCTGGGCGCTTTTTACCACGTGTATACCGTCATGACAGACCTGCCCATCACTGTGGCGGGCAGCGCCAAGCGCCTGCATAGCGGCTGGCTGGCCTTTTATGTGCTCTTTCTGCCCTGCGTCATCCTTCATACGGGCATCGGCGTGTACCGCCTGGCCGTGAAGTACGGCGTCTGCACCAAGAGCACGAAGCCTGCATGGCGCAAGTGGGTATGGATTGTTATGGGCTGTTATCTTTTGCTTGGAACGCTGGCTCTGACCCGCGTCTGGTTCCTGGGATAGGGGGTGCCGTATGCGTATTTTTGAATGTGACGTCTTGTGCATCGGCGCAGGTCTGGCCGGGGAACGTGTGGCGGTTGAGGCGGCTCAGGCCGGCTTCAGGGTTATCTGTCTTTCCGTTGTGCCTCCCAAACGCTCGCACTCTTCCGCGGCAATGGGCGGCATGCAGGCGGCCCTTGGCAACTCCATCATGGGCGAAGGCGACTGCCCGGAAATCCATTTCAACGACACGGTTAAAGGCTCCGACTGGGGCTGTGACCAGGAAGTGGCGCGTCTTTTTGCCGAAACCGGCCCCATAGCCATGCGTGAAATGGCCTGGATGGGCGTACCCTGGAGCCGCGTTGTTCCGGGTGAGCATACCTATTATAAGGGCGGCAAACCTTTTCAGGCCACGGAAAAAACGGAAAATGAAGGGCTGATCCACTCGCGTGCCTTCGGCGGCACTGCCAAGTGGCGTACCTGTTACACCTCGGACGGCACAGGCCACGCCGTGCTGTTCACCCTGGACAACCGCCTGCTGCAGCTTGGCGTGGAGGTACACGACCGTACCCAGGCCGAGGTGCTTGTGCATGACGGCCAGCGCTGTATGGGCTGCGTGGCCCGCGACCTGCGCACCGGCGAGCTTGTGGGCTACTTCGCCAAGGCAACCCTTATTGCCACAGGTGGTTACGGCCGCATTTACCGGGCCACCACCAATGCCATCATCTGTGACGGCGGCGGCCAGATCGCCGCGCTGGAAACAGGCGTTGTTCCTCTGGGCAATATGGAAGCCGTGCAGTTTCACCCCACGGGTACAGTGCCCACGGACATTCTGGTCACCGAAGGCTGCCGCGGCGACGGCGGGACCCTGCTGGACGTCAACGAATACCGCTTCATGCCCGACTATGAGCCGGAAAAAGCGGAACTGGCCTCGCGCGACGTGGTCGCGCGCCGCATGACCGAGCACATGCGCAAGGGCCTTGGCGTAAAAAGCCCGTACGGCGACCACCTCTGGCTGGACATCCGCCACCTGGGCGAAAAGCATATCACCACCAACCTGCGTGAGGTATATGACATCTCCACGCACTTCCTTGGTGTGAACCCCATTCACCAGCTCATTCCCGTGCGCCCCACCCACCATTACAGCATGGGCGGCGTACGCATCAATAAAGACGGACACGCCTACGGCCTTGAGGGCCTGTTCTCCGCCGGAGAGGCCGCCTGTTGGGATATGCACGGCTTCAACCGCCTGGGCGGCAACTCCCTGGCCGAAACCATTGTCTCCGGGCGCATTGTGGGCAAGAAGCTGGTGGAATTCCTCAAGGGCTATGAAACCATATTCTCCACGGCCGAGATGAACGCGGCCGCCACAAAGGTAAAAGACCGCATAGCCGCCCTGCTGCGCGGCACAGGCGATGACTGTTACACCCTGCGCAATGAAATGCAGGATGTCATGATGGAGCATGTGGGCATTTTCCGTAACGGCAAAGACCTTGAGGCTGGCGTGAGCAAGCTGCAGGACCTGCTGGAACGCTGCGGCAACATGCGCCTGGCAAGCGGCGACATCCCCGGCCCCAATGCCGAGCTTTCAATGGCCCTGCGGGTTCCGGGCATGCTCAAGCTGGCCCTGTGTACGGCCTACGGCGCGCTGATGCGTACAGAAAGCCGTGGCGCTCACGCCCGTGAAGACTACCCCGAACGCAATGACAAGGATTGGCTCAACCGCACCCTGGCCTACTGGAAGGAAGGCGACAGCCTGCCCACACTCAAGTATGAACCGGCTACGCCGTTCTATATTCTGCCTCCCGGTGACCGGGGTTACGGCGGCGGCAAGATCATTCCCGGCGACATTATGGAAGACCAGATCGTTCCCTACGATCAGAAAGGCTAAGGGAGGGTACCATGGGACGTAATCTTACATTTGAAATATTCCGTTATAATCCGCTGGACCCTCGCTCATTCCCGCATATGCAGACCTTCCAGCTTGAAGAGCACCCCAGCATGACGCTCTTTATCGCGCTGAACCTCATACGCGAAAAGCACGACGCTTCCCTGCAATTTGACTTTTGCTGCCGGGCGGGCATCTGCGGTTCCTGCGGCATGGTCATCAACGGGCGGCCTGGCCTGGCCTGCCACACGCAAACCAGCGACCTGCCCGACCACATCACCCTGCATCCCCTGCCGGTTTTCAAACTGCTGGGCGACCTTTCCGTGGACACGGGCACATGGTTTCGCCATGTGGGCAAAAAAATCGAATCGTGGATACACACCAATAAAGAGTTTGATCCCAACGCCCAGGAAGAGCGCATGAGCAACAGCCTGGCAACGGAGATCTTTGAACTGGACAGGTGCATTGAGTGCGGCTGCTGCGTTGCCGCCTGCGGCACAGCCCGCATGCGGGAAGATTTTATTGGGGCCACTGCCATCAACCGCATGGCGCGCTTCTATATCGACCCGCGTGACAACCGCACCCCTGCGGATTATTATGAACTTATCGGCGATGACAACGGCGTGTTCGGCTGCATGGGGCTGCTGGCCTGTGACAGCGTATGCCCCAAGCAACTGCCCCTGCAAGACCAGCTCGGCATCATGCGCCGCATGGTCAGTATGGAATCGGTGAGGGGCATCCTGCCTGAATCTCTGCGCAAAAAACTGCAAGGCTGCGGTTGCGGCTGCGCCAAAAGCTAAACCGCCAGCACAGGGTACAGGCCCGAAGCCCGCTGCTCCGGGCCTGTACCGCATACGTCCTGAATTCTTTGCCCGGCGGAAAAAGCCTCATCCGCCAAAAGGAAGGATGCCATGCTTATATTAGACTGGATGAAGCCCCACGTAATCACTGTCGTGCCTGACACCTCCCTGCTGCAATGCAGAAAACTTCTTAAAGATAACCGCATCAACTACCTGCCGGTAGTGGACCGGGACAACATCGTGGTGGGCCTTATCGCCTCTGCGGACCTCAAGGCTTTTGCCCCGCAGCACGCCACCGGCTTTGAAATCCTTGAAGCCCTGGACATTCTGGCCGAAACAAAGGTCAAGGATGTCATGGTGGTCGCCCCTGTTACCATCCATTATAACAATACTGTGGAACAGGCCGCCAAAACCATGTTTGACAGGCACGTGGCTTGTCTGCCGGTCATTGACGATGAAGACAAGCTGGTCGGCATCATCACGGGGTGGGACATTTTCCACGCCCTGCTCAACATGAGCGGCGCGGAACAGGGCGGCGATGAAGCGGGCTTTGTTCTGCCCAACCAGCCCGGAACCATCCGCGAGATTCTGGATACACTGAAAACGCACGGCATGAGCGTCATTTCCGTGCTCTCGGCTGCCGCTGACAATGGCATGCGCCAGGTAAAAATACGCTTTCGCGCCCAGGATGCCGCCGCCCTGGACGACACTTTTGAAATACTCAAAAAACACAGTGGCTTGCGCTATTGGGCAAGAGACGGCAAGGTTCACATGAAAGACTAGAGCAGTTTACAGTTGAAATACGCTGACTGCTCTTGCAGGGATTTTTATGAAAATCCCTGCCGTGAAAGGCCAGCGGGCAGGTCCTTGCCTGCCGCAAGCGAGAGTTTCAAGTGGTAACAGCTTGGATTTTCGGCGCATCCGTGTGGTCTGTTCGCCGGATGCGCCATAAATCCATATGTCATAAGCCCGCATCTGTGCCGAAGCCGGCATGCGGTGCGAAAAACACCATGTACCCAACAGCCCGACAGGCTGTTCGCTTCCGCCTGCCCATGCCGGTCATGGGTGCAGCCCCCCGCGCCGTGCGGAACGCGCCGCCCGGAAGCGCACCACATCAGTCAAGGAGTGTACAATGTCTCGTATCAAGAATCTGCGGGATGAAGCCCTCGCCATGCATAAAGAGTATCAGGGCAAGATCGAGGTGCGCGTGAAAGCGCCCGTGCGCGATACCGACGACCTCACCCTGGCCTACTCGCCCGGCGTGGCCGAACCTTGCATGGAAATCTACCGCCAGCCTGAAACCCTCGACGTCTATACCAACCACTCCAACTTTGTCTGTGTGGTCTCCAACGGCACTGCCGTTCTGGGCCTGGGCGACATCGGCCCCGCAGCCGCCATGCCTGTGATGGAAGGCAAGTCCCTGCTGTTCAAAACCTTTGGCGATGTGGATGCCTTTCCCATCTGTGTCAACACCAAAGACACGGCCAAAATCATCGAACTGGTGGAGCTGATGGGTCCCACCTTCGGCGGCGTCAACCTTGAGGACATCAAGGCTCCGGAATGCTTTGTCATTGAAGACAGCCTGAAAAAAAACGGCGTCTTCAAAGGCCCCATCTTTCATGACGACCAGCACGGGACCGCCGTGGTCACCCTGGCCGGACTTCTCAACGCGCTCAAACTGGTGGACAAAAAACTTGACGACATCACCGTGGTCACCAGCGGCGCAGGTGCCGCCGGTATTGCCATCATCAAGCTGCTCATGGCCCTTGGCCTGAAAAACGTCATCATGTGCGACTCGCGCGGGGCCATATGGGAAGGACGCAGCGAAGGAATGAACGCCTACAAGGAAGACATCGCCCGCCGCACCAACCCGCAGAAGATCAAGGGCGGCCTGGCCGAGGCCATCAAGGGTGCCGATGTCTTTATCGGCGTGTCCGCTCCGGACACGCTTAATGAAGACATGATCCGCAGCATGGCCAAAGACCCCATAGTCTTTGCCCAGGCCAACCCCATCCCAGAAATATGGCCCATCCAGCGCGCCCTGGACGCCGGAGCCAAGGTTGTAGCCACGGGCCGCTCCGACTGCCCCAACCAGATCAACAACGTTCTGGCCTTCCCCGGTATTTTCCGCGGCGCGCTTGATGTTGCCGCCACGGACATCAACGATGCCATGAAAATTGCGGCGGCCTACGCCATTGCCGAACTGGTCAAGCCCGAAGAGCTCAGCCCCGGCTATATCATTCCCTCCACGCTTAACAGCGAAGTGGCCCCCCGGGTGGCCGCGGCCACGGCCAAAGCCGCCATGGAAAGCGGCATCGCCCGCAAGCCCACAGACCCGGAAGTTGTGGCGGAAAATCTGAAAAAAAGACTGGCCGGCCGCCAGATTGCGTGCACGAAGAAATAGCGTCCACTACCGCTTTCTGACACGCCAGCACCACGGCTGAACCCGTACAGACAGGGTTCTCTTCCGAAAGCAGGACTCCTGCTTTCGAGAGAGAACCCCTTTTTTATGGCCCTACCATCTGCGAAAGCGCCTCCCTTTTCCTATGCGTTCCGTCCGTACCTGCACAAAAAACGTCTGATAATCGCACCTGTGCAGCACGGCTTCATCTCAAGGCAGGCGGAAAGCTGCCAATCCCCGGGGTGAGCCACGCACATCAGAGCAGATTAACTTTGAATTGTTTCATATTTCAAAGTTTTCATTCAGCCGAAAAATATGGTTCTCGGCTGAATACACGCCGTGTTGTGGCGCGCTGCACTTTCGTGCGCAGTGCTGGAACTTTTTCATTTTTTCAACATTTAACTGCTCGGCACCAAAACATAGCAAAAGAATAAAATTATAATATAGTGTTATTATTGAAAATTTTAAAAAATATCATTTATTTTTCAAAAGGGAATTGACTTTGGATTTCATTTTTGTAAACTCGACTAAACAAATTAGACAAGACTAACTATGGCCGACCACACGGGCCAATAAAGGAAGAAACATGCAGTCCGACACTCAAGCATTGTCCCCTGATCAGGCTGTTTGCCATAGCCTCTCCGACCCGGATTCCTTTATCCGGCCCAACCCGGACAAGTTTTTTGCCCGTGAGGGTGTATCGCCCCTTTCTCATGCCTTTGACGGCAAGATCGCCATTCACCCCGGTCTGGGCAATCAGCCCCTTGCTGAAGAAGAAATGCGGCCAGCCCTTGAAACACTTCTTGAAACGCCCCTGCAGGGCAAAACCGTGGCGTACATTCACGTACCCTTTTGCCAGACCCATTGCCTGTACTGCGGGTTCTACAACAAGCACTATGGCGAAGACGACAGCCGCGTCTACACGGACGCCCTGCTGGCCGAGCTGGCCCAGTGGCGTGACTGCGTTGCCGTGCAAAGCACGCCCGTGCATGCCCTGTACCTGGGCGGCGGCACTCCCACCGCCCTTGAAGCTGCCGACCTGGAGCGTATCCTCAAAGCCGCCCGCGAAAATCTGCCTCTGGCAAACGACTGCGAAATCACCATTGAAGGCCGCCTTGCCAACTTTGACGCCCGCAAGATGGAAGCCTGCCTTGCCGGTGGAGCCAACCGCTTTTCGCTGGGCGTGCAGAGCTTCAATACGGAAATCCGCCGCTCCATGGGCCGCCTTGGCACACGGGAAGACATGATACGCGGCCTTGAGCTTCTCATGAGCTACAATCAGGCGGCTGTTATTGTTGACCTTATTTATGGCTTTCCCCGACAGACCATGAACTGCTGGCTTGAAGACATCGCCGTGGCCCAGTCCGTCAACCTTGACGGGGCCGACTGCTACCAGCTCAACGTGTACGGCCAGACGCCCCTGGGCAAGGCCATCCAGCAAGGCAGCATTCCTCCTGCCGCCGACGCGCCC
>NZ_JBAIYW010000437.1:0-7549 GCF_036763055.1 Desulfovibrio sp. 1214_IL3152
CCGCGACCTCGGCTCCCTGCTCATCGACGACCTCAAGCGGGCCATGGCCCACTTTGACGCGCATCCCGTCAGCAAACCCCTGAGCGAGGCAGAAGCCGGCAGCAACAGTCACGCCGGACGCGCCGCCAAAAAATAGCCTGCCAAACGCCGTACACACATAAAACATAAGGGCCGCCCCCGTAAAACAGGGGCGGTCCTTGGCATTATGGCAAGACCGCAATGCGCCTTGCGTAACACCTATTTCAGGTCAACTACACGCACATCACCACGGGTTTCGTTAACTTTTTTACGGAAGCTCTGGCGGCGGTCCTCGCCGTCAACCTGCCCTGCCAGCCATTCCACCACATGCAGGACGGAATGCTTGTCGTGCATATTGATAAGGCAGCGCGCGATGCCGATCTTGCAGGACGGGCAGCCCACAACCAGCGGACCGGTGTAGCTTTCTCCCAGAGCGTCGGCAAGTCTTTGCTGTTTTCGCGCCCGCAAAAGGTTGTATATCTGGGGCGAGGTCATGGCTCCCATGCCGGATTCGCCGCAGCAGCCGGGGCTGAGAACCACATCCGCCCCGCTGAATTCGCCAAGGGCGCGCGCAACCTGCTGTTGCCCCTTGACCTTGTGCACGTCGGCCCACTCGCAGTTGCAGGCTCCGTGATACACCAGCCTTGAGCCTTCGGCCACAGGAGCGCGCAGGTCTTCACGGGGCAGCAGGGGCATGGTGAGCTGCGCCACGTCACGCATGACCAGATCGGGGAACTGCGCCTGCATATTCAGCCGCTCCAGGCCATCGCGGCAGGAACCGCAGGCCGTAACCAGATATTTGCAGTCAAAGCCCTGCTTGGCGAGGCTGCGCAGCATGGAGGCAAGGTATTGCCTGTTCTGGGCCATATTGTCTTCAAAGGCCGTATCCATACCGGCCGCAAGCAGCGGAAAACCGCAACACATGTGCCTGGGCGGCACGGCCACGGCAAAGCCCGCCTTGAGCAGCAGCATGATGGAAGAAATGCCGATGCGGTCATAAAAGAGCGCGCCGCCGCAACCCGGAAAGTACAGCGCAAGGGGCATGCCCGGCGCCGGCTCGGCCGGAGTGAATACCGCGCCCCTGTGCAGCTTGAGCGATTCGTACAGGTTGGTATAACCCATCTTGGGACCGCGCCCGGAGAAAAGCGGGCTTTGCATGCGGCGCTTCCACACAGCGGGAACGAAGCCCAGGAACTTGTTCTGCATCTTCTGGCCCAGAGAAGCCACCTTGGCGGCCTTGGGCGCGCGGTGAGCGATGTCGCGCGCAAGCCATTCCAGAGCGCGGCCCTTGATGGGATGCCCGCTGGCTCCTTCGTGCTCCAGCAGGGCGCGCAGGGTAAGGGCCACCTCCCCGGAAGGAATCTTTACCGGACAGTTCGCCATGCAGCGGCCGCAGGCCGTACAGTGCTCCACAAGGTCGCGCATCCACTTGAGCAGGCGATCGTCAATACGGCCCTTGTTGACCTGACTGTAATACACGGCCTCAAGCAGCATGCCCATCACCATATTCTTGTTGCGCGGGTGATACTGCATGGAGCGCTCCGGGTAGCACATGGAGCACACCTGCTTGCACTTGCCGCAGCGCGTGCATACCTGAATGGAGGTGAGCAGGTGGATGAGCTTGTCCTTGTCCGGCAGGCCGCTTTCACGAATATCGCGGATAAGGCGGTTGAATGAAAACGTGAAAGGCCGCACGGGCAGGTCGCGATAGACGAGCTTGGCGGGGTTCATGACGTCGCGCGGGTCCACACGTTCTTTGAACGCGCGCAGGGCGTCCATTTTTTCCTTGCTGAAAAAGGCTATCTTGGTAATGCCGATGCCGTGTTCGCCCGAGACCTCGCCGCCCATTTCCTGGCATTCAGCCATGACGCGGGCCGCCACTTCCTCGGCTTCTTCCAGCATCTGGGCATCGTTTGAGTTCACGGGAATGTTCACATGGCAGTTGCCGTCGCCGGCGTGCATATGGCTGGCAACCACAATGCGGCTGGCTTCCATATATTCGCGGATCTTGCTGATTTTTTTGGCAAGATGCGGATACTTTTCTTTCAGAACCGCAAGGAAGCCCTCGGCCCGCTCGGCCATTTCCACATCCGAGACATCGGCGGCGGCAACATCGCCGGAAGCGGCCTTGGACGCCTGTGAAAACTCCCGGTTGAAATCCTTGTCTTCCATAGGAAAGCCGGGCAAACGCCCCACTTCCTGAAGGGCATGCCGGTAGGATGCGGCCGTGCATTCCAGATTTATCTGCTCAAGAAAGAGCGCGAAATCGGGGATGCGGTCCATAGGAATGACCACGTCTTCATTGAGCTTGAAGCCGGAGGTACGCTTGGCAATGGCCGAAAGCTTGTGGCGGTCTTCCCAGAAGCGCTCGCCTTCCTTGTCATCGGCGGCCACGATGATATCCACATTTTCCTGCTGCTCGACCACGCTTACGATGTCGCCCACGCAGGTATCCAGCAGATAGGGGTCGTCGCCGTCCACCTGGAGGATAATGACGGAGATGGGCGCGCCCTCATATTTTTCAGACTTGCGCTTGTATTCGATGGCCTGCACGTACTTGGCGTTAAACTCTTCCATTGCCGAAAGATGGGCATAGTCGCCCTCTTCACGGATGCGGTTGCGCAGGGCCACCAACTCGCGCACCACAACGGCGGCCGGATGCATTGAACGGCCGAAAAACTCGAGCACCATCACCCGCTTGTGGCGCGGCTTGGGATGAATAATGAAAGCGGCTTCGGTGATGATGCCGTCCACCCCTTCTTTCTGCATTCCGGGCAGGCCGCCAAGGGCCTTGTTGGTCACGTCCTTGCCCAGGCCCGGCAGACGGATTTCGTCGCCGCGCAGGTGCACCACGTTGCGCACCCCGCCGCTGACGTCCTTGACCACAAAAACAGCTGTCTCATGGGGCAGTATCTTATGACGGGGATGGTTTTCACGCTCTACGGTGATGATTTCGCCCGTAGGCGTCACCATGCGCCACCACAGCAGGTTGTCCAGCGTGGTGCCGTATTCAAAGGCCATAGGGCCGCCCGCATTTTCAGAGATATTGCCGCCGATGGACGATGCCTGCTTGGAGGCCGGGTCTACGGAAAAAAGTGCTCCGGCGGCGTCCACGGCGTTGATCACGGTCTGGGTAATGGCTCCCGCCTCACAGGTGACCGACATGTTTTCCATATCAATGGGACCCACGCGGGTAAGCCGCGTGAGGCTCACAATAAGGGTGCGCTTGCGCGCGGGTACAGCCCCGCCCGTCATGCCCGATCCGCCGCCGCGCGGGATAAGGGCGAACTTCATGTCATTGGCAAGCCGCACAAGTTCGGCCACCTGCTCGGTGGTATCGGGCTCCACCACCAGCAGGGGCAGCTCCATGCGCAGGTCGGTGGCGTCCGTGGCAGACTCCACAAGCGCGCCAGGATTGGTCAGAATGCACTCGGCGGGCAGAATGTCGCCCAGGGCGCTGATGAGCTTTTCCCTGAACTCCATCTCGGCCTCATGGGCCGACCAGAACATGGTAATGCCCTCGCCGATGGCCGTGGCATAATAATGCGCCAGAGAGACGGATTCCTTTTCGAAGCTGTCGCGCACGCTGCCGCGCACGGTGTCCGCATCGATAAAGGGATTGTAGGCCACCAGAAAAAGCTCTTCTGCGATGGCAATGGCAAGGTTGCGCACAGACTCGGGCCATTCGGCAAAGTCATCGATATTGATGCGCAGAATACGGTTCACCACATAGTCGGGAGAAATGGAAATATGCGGACCCTTATGGGGCATGGCGTTCTAACCTCATGAGCGCTGCTGTAATCTGCTACAATGACAGACAGCGGGTTTTAGGGGAAGCCCTTTTTCTACGTTCAATATGCCCGGAAGGCAAGGGGGGCGGAAAATGCCCGTATTTCCCGCTCTACAGAAGCGGTCCGGCCAACGCGCAAACAAAAAACGGCGTCTGCCCCTGCCGCAAGTTCCTGATCTGGCAGCACACTGAAAAAACTTGAGAATGCAGACGCACCGCGATAAAACGCCTTATGCCGAACATCTCCGCCAGAGGGGCCAGAGCAATTTCACTTTGAAATTGCTCGGAAGGCTGCGTGAGCAGACGTTCGCTACGGAGGCGTAAGCGCAGTTTATCTGCGCGGTTAAACGCCGAAGTGAGCGTGCCTTAAACTTTGAGAATATACATTCTCAAAGTTAATCTGCTCTAGGCGTTTGGGGGGGCTGCGGAACGTTTCCATAGCGTCACCACCATGACATAAGACCGTCTTTGACATTTGACCATGTGCGGATATGCTTTTTCGGCCTGGGGCGCACAGCCGCCCCGCACACACCACGGAGTGCTGCACACATGCTTATCGACAGACTACAGCCGCTTACAGACATATTTGACTGGTTGCACCACACTTGGGAACGTGCCGCCACCCAGCGGCGCGTGGCTCTTTTCATTCTCTGGGTATACCTGCTGGCCTTGCTGGGAGTGGAGCTGAACCGACAGGGAATGCTGCCGCCCTGGCTGGCCGCCGTAACGCCCGGCAGCCATTTTTACGCCATCCATCTGGCCTTCACGCTCATCCTGGTGCTGGAGGTCATGAGCCTTGTTTTCATAATTCCCAGTTCCCTGTCGCAATCTATGGGCAAGCAGTTTGAAATCCTCACCCTCATTCTGCTGCGAAACGCCTTCAAGGAACTGGCCCGCCTGCCGGAACCCGTGAGCGTTTCCGGCGACATGATGCCCGTGCTGTATATTGCCATATCCGGCACAGGCGCGCTGCTGGTCTATCTTTGCCTCGGCCTGTACAAACGCATTGCGCGCCGCCACATGCATTTTATCCAATCGCCGGACATGCGCATGCGCTATGTCATGAGCAAAAAGCTGCTGGCCCTGGCGCTCTTCATCATTTTTATGGGTACAGCGCTGCGTGATTTCTTCCTTTTTGTCACTGCGGGCGGCGACCAGAGCTTTTTTGAAACCCTGTACACCATCCTGATATTTTCGGATATCACCATGGTGCTCATTGCCCAGCGCTACATGCCCGCTTTTCATGCGGTATTCCGTAATTCGGGCTTTGTTATCGGAACCCTGCTCATGCGTCTGGCCCTTTCTTCAACCCCCCTGTGGTGTCCGGCCATCGGCCTGTTTGCCGCCGTGTTCGTTCTGGCCCTTACCTGGGTAACCAACTATTTTACGCCTCCGCCGCCGTCAGAGCACACGCAGGGACAAATCCAGCCTGCCCTGCCCGAAACCACGGATTAAGGCCGAAGACCGGCCCCGGCAAGGCCCCGCCTGGCGTTTCGCGGTCACAGTCCGCCCCATGCCCAGGTACGGCAAGGCGCAAGACCGCCATTACGCACAGGGCTTTCCACAGAACGGCAACACGCCTGACACCCCGCCCCGCATGGAACCAGCGCATCAACAGCACGGCAGACAACAAAAACGCAAAAGGGCGATCTTTTCAGACCGCCCTTTGTTTTATCAGGAATTTTCTTGCTCAGGCGTTGGCAGCCTTGAGCATTTCTTCCACCATTGAGAGCGTGGGCGTTGCGCCCGCCTCAAGCCCGCAAAGACCCCGTACGGCCAGCATAAGCATATCAAACTGCAAAGACATTTCGGCCATGCCGTTATGGATGATGCAATTGTCGCCGCGCACGGCAAGACGATATGCATGACGGCTGCGCTCTTGGCCTGAGGAACGCATGATATAGTAGACTTGGTCGTTGGTGTCGGTCACGTAAAGCTTTTGACGGGTGAGCATGCCAAGAGTCTCGTCATACCACGAGCACTCAGAAAAAAGACGACCACGAAAGCTGAAATCGCCGCCGTTGTCGTGCTTCAGACAAATGTCTTCCATAGATTTCTGCACGTTCATTCCATCCTCCGCGTGCTCTTGCCCGCTTCTGTAGGCGCAGGGGGCTGCGCTTTATGGAAGCTAGCATTGCACACAAATACTTGTCAACAACAGCAGCAAGCAAACAACAAAATCGCATAACTAAAAAACACTTTCTAATATAACATAATGATATAAAAACAAAATAAACACACCCTCCACAATGGATGGCCTTGCGGTCCGCCGCTGTTTTTCATGAAAGGCAATATTCTGACAGCATCAGGCAGACGCAGAGAAAAAACGCGGCCGAGCCGCTGTCCCGGCAAACACAAAGCACACAGGGCTGCCCCGACGCGAACGGCAGTGCGATGTCATGAGGCGCAGTAAAATATAGGAGGACAAAAGAGCGCAGGTAAGCAGAAAATAAAAAAACACGTCCTGTAAAAGCATCCGGCGGTACGCTGCGGCTCATCCGCAAAGCATCCCCTGCAATGCCACCGCATTGCGACCATACAGATAATTATTTGTTTTAAAACAATATTATTAAGTTAAACTCCGCCACGCCTGGCCTTTTCCGCAAAGCGCGCGTAGGCCCGGGCCACTGGCGAAGACGGGTCCATACGCCCGAGAAAAGCGCCTTTGGCCTGAACCGGCTCGGACATGCGCCGCCGGGGCGCGCGCCAGCCCATATCTTCTTCGGGCAAGGGTTTGCGTGCCGTTACGTCCAGGCCGGACTTGCCCATAAGCAAAGAAACCTTCACGCCGCCAAAAAACGGCTCCTCCATAAAGGCGTTGGCCCGCTCCAGCAGTTCGCCGCTCATGAGGTGCAGTTCCTGGGCCAGCATGGCGTCCTCTGCCCCGATGAGCAGCAAATCCTTGTGGTGGCCCAGAGGACGTGCCAGCATGCCAAGATCCGGCCCCATAACCATGCGCCAGTTTTCCCAAAGATGGGCGAGGCGGTGGCGGACCTGAGCCTGCCCCGGGTCCACGCCAAGCCCGGCCAGAACCGACGCAAGCACATCGCCCGCGGCTACCGGCTCGGCATTCTTGTCTTTTTTACGAAACACCCTGGGATACATACGCAAAAATCCGTTCTAACAGTCCGTTATATTTATAGTTGACAAAAACCATGCTGATGGATGGCCGCTAAGGCTCCATGCCCTTGTTGACCATATGCAGATAACCTGATATTTACATCAGCATAAATTGATTTAGTATGGAAAAAACACATGGCCCTTCTTTATTTCAAGGCACTTTCTGACGAAACACGGCTTCGCCTCATCCATATCTTGCTGCATTACGAGCTGTCGGTCAACGAACTGGTGCGCATCCTGGATATGGGGCAGTCGCGCGTTTCCCGCCACCTGAAAATCCTTACCGAGGCCGGGCTGCTCACCTCGCGCCGCGACGGCCTCTGGGTTTTTTATGCTGTTCCACGTTCCGGCGAGGAAAGAGAGTTCCTGCGCGCGGCCATGCCCTTTGTGCAAGCTGACGCGGCCATGCGGGCCGACCTGAACATGGCCGCCCAGATGCTGGAAGAACGCGCCCTGAAAACACGGCAGTTTTTCAACGCCATTGCTGAAGACTGGGACGAGCTGAACCGCGAGGTTCTGGGAACCTTTGACCTTCCCCACGCCGTGTGCGCTGCCATCCCCGAAAACTTCGGCATGGCCGTAGACCTGGGCTGCGGCACAGGTGCGGTGCTGGCCCGCATA
>NZ_JBAIYW010000086.1:0-7530 GCF_036763055.1 Desulfovibrio sp. 1214_IL3152
CGCTACGGAGGCGTAAGCGCAGTTTATCTGCGCGGTTAAACGCCGAAGTGAGCGTGCCTTAAACTTTGAGAATGTATATTCTCAAAGTTAATCTGCTCCAGACAGTGTCGTCACGAGATGAATTTCCGTGGTATATCAAGGAGAACGAGCCTTTTATGCAGGGAGTGTACTCTTATGGCACTCGACCGGAATAAAAGGCGAAGTTCGACGCAGAGATACCGGGAAAGGCGCTCGTGACGACACTGTCTAAAACTCCCACTTCGCCTGTAAACTGCCGGTCACGCCTTCTCTTTTGCCCGCATAGCCCTGCACGCCGACGCGCAAAAGACTACGGGCCGTTGCGCTGCACGCCGTGCGCTGTTCCAGCGCGTCCAGCGCCAGAGCGGAGCAGAGCAGTCCCATATAATAAGCGATGACAGACAGGGCAAACTGCTCGGGCGCGACGCCGCGTATCTGATAGAAAACAGAAGAAATATTGTGCGTGACAAAAAACAACACAAGGGCAAGCAGACCGAAGATCTGATTTTTATTTAGTAATATTGAATTGTTGTGATTCTGGAGCATGGCACTCCGTATTGTTTGGGAGGGGAGAATATTTGTCCGATTATGTATCTGCGTTGTTTGGGTAAAGGGTCTTCATGCGGCAGCCGGCGCAATACTATATGTACGCTTGTTTAGTGTCGCAATTATATAAGATATCTATTTTTTTAAAATGAGGCAGGCCACGGCCCCGAAAGCCAGACCCCAGAAGGGCGCGCCCAGTCCGAGCAGTTCCATGCCCGAGGCCGTGGCGAGAAAAGCTATGATTCCGGCTTCCATATGGTCGCTGTCTCTGAAGATGCCGTAAAAGCCCGTGGTAAAGGCGCTCAGGAGCGCCAGACCTGCCAGTGCGGCGATAAACACCGGGGGCAGGGCCGCGAAAAGTGCGGTGAGCGTGGTTCCGCACAGGCCGATGAGCACGTACAGCCCGCCACAGGCCAGACCTGCCACATAACGCCGCGAGGGATTTTCATGCGACTCCTTGCCAGTGCAGATGGCCGCCGTCAGGGATGACAGGTTGATGGCGTGGGAGCCGAAAGGGGCGAACAGCAGCGAAGCCAGCCCGGTCACGGTCATGATGCCGTTGGACGCCACCGGATAGCCCGAGGCGTGCAAAACGGCCATACCCGATATGTACTGGCCCGTCAGTGTCACCAGGGCCAGCGGCAGGCCGATGCTGATGATGGTGGCGGCAGACCATTGGGGGACGGTGAATACCGGCTTTGCCAGTGAAAAGCGGATGGCCTCGAAATGCATCATGCCGCTGAGCCATGCAATGGCGACGCCAAGCGCCAGCACGGCGGCAACGGCATAGCGCGGACACAGCCGCCTGAACAGGATAAAACAGCCAAGCATGCTCAGGCCCAGCAGCGGGGCGGCCTGTATGGACGTGAAGATTTTTGTCCCGAAGCTGAACAGGATGCCCGCAAACATGCCTGAGCTGACGGCAATGGGGATGCGCCGCATGATGATGTCCAGCGAACCGGTCATGCCGATGACGGTTATGATGGCCGCGCTTGCCAGATACGCGCCCACGGCCTCGGCAAAAGGCACGCCGGGCAGCATGGATACCAGCAGGGCCGCGCCCGGTGTCGACCATGCGGTAATGACGGGGATGCGCATCTTCCAGCTCAGCAGCAGGCCCGTAAGCCCGCTGCCTACGGATACCGCCCATATCCAGGATGTGGTCAGTTCGTCGGACAGGCCCGCCAGGTGCGCGGCCTGAAAAATAAGCACGGCGGAACCGGCATAGGATACGATGACCGCCAAAAAACCCGCGATCACGGCCGTGATGGAAAAATCACTCTGTAACTGGCTCAACTGGTTCTCCGCAGGTGTGTGGGCTTGCCCTGTGTTCTCCAAAATCTTGTATACCGGCGGCGCTCGGCAGGCAAATAAAGGGCCTTGGCTTGCGGCCGTCCGGGGCTGCGGCGACCTGCATGGCCTTCTGGCGTGTGTCAAACACCAGTGCGCCGGGGCAGGGGAAAAGAAGGCGGCCTTTTGCTTGCCCGCAGAACATGCGGACAACGGGTAATCTTACAGGGCAAAGCCACCGGTGGGCAAGCTTTTCGGGAATTTGCCGCAACAGCCGTGACCGGGCGGCTTTGTTTTGACAGGCCCTGAAAGCAGAAGGCCGCTTCCTTGAAGCGGCCTTCTGCTTATTCCGGCGCGGATGCCGGCTACGGCGCGGCAGGCTTATTTGCCCAGCACTTCCACCGTAGCCATGGCGATCTGAAGTTCTTCATTGGTGGGAATGATGAGCACGGGTATGGAGCTGTCGGGCGTGGAGATGGCGCGCGCGCCTGCTTTGCGGGTTCCGTTTTCCCTGGCGTCTATCTTGATGCCGAGGTTTTCAAGCCCGGCGCACACCTGGGCGCGCACGATGTCGTCATTTTCGCCGATGCCGGCGGTAAAGACCAGGGCGTCCACCTTGCCGTCCAGCAGGAAGTAGTAAGAGCCAAGGGTTTTCTTGATGCTGCGGACCAGCATCTTGAGCGCCAGGGCGGCACGTTCGTTGCCCTTTTCCACCTCGGCATGCACGTCGCGCATGTCGGTGTGGCCGCACAGGCCCAGCAGCCCGGACTGCTTGTTCATCAGGGTGTCCACCTGCTCGGGGGAAAGGCCCTTCTTTTCCATGACAAAAGGCACAATGGCGGGGTCGATGCTGCCGCAACGGGTTCCCATGATGAGACCTTCAAGGGGGGTCAGGCCCATGCTGGTGTCAAAGCATTTGCCGTCGCGCACGCAGCTCATGGACGAGCCGTTGCCAAGGTGCATGGTGATGGAGCGCAGTTCGTTCAGGGGCTTGCCGAGGTACTTGGCGGTAGCGCCCGCGATGTACTTGTGCGAAGTGCCGTGGAAGCCGTAACGGCGGATGCGCAGATCTTCATACAGATCGTAGGGCAGGGCGTACATGAAGGCTTCCCTGGGCATGCCCATGCCGAATTCCGTATCAAACACCGCCACGTTGGGCACACCGGGGAAGAGCTTTTCAGCCACTTCAATGCCCATAAGGTTGGCGGGGTTGTGCAGGGGGCCAAGCACGGCGCATTCACGCACGATGTTTTTCACGCGCTCGTCCACCAGCACGGGGTCGCTGACGGCTTCACCGCCGTGCAGCACGCGGTGGCCGATGCCCGCAATTTCGCTCTTGTCCTTGATGACGCCTTTTGCTGCGTCGGTGAGCAGGGCGATGACCATTTCCATCGCCTGCACATGGGTGGGAAAGTGCGCGGTCTGGACGATTTTTTCTTCTTTGTCCGTATCGGGGGCGATCTTGTGGGTCAGACGGCCTTCGTCCTGTCCGATGCGTTCGGCAAGGCCGGAGCAGAGAACGGCGTGGGTGTCCATTTCCAGCAGTTGGTACTTGCAGGACGAGGAGCCCGCGTTGATGACCAGGATTTTCATGTGTCTTCCTTTCCTTGTTGACGAAATGCGGGGGAGGGGCTTCCCCTCCCCGGGATAACTGTTTTTTGGCTCCGGCGTAGGCCCTCAGCCTTATGGGCAACGGTCCAGGCAGACGCCCCCCCTCGGTGGCTGACGTTTGCCCGCGCAGTCGCCCGCCGCAAAGATGCAAGCGCAATTTACTTGCGCGGTTAAACGCTGAAGCGAGCGTGCCTTAAACTTTGAGAATGTATATTCTCAAAGTTAATCTGCTCTAGCGTCCGGCGGCCTTTTCCGCCGCAGCCTGAACCGCCGTGATGGCAACGGTGTTCACGATATCGGGAACCGTGCAGCCGCGCGACAGGTCGTTGACGGGCTTGTTCAGCCCCTGAAGCACCGGCCCGATTGCCACGGCGCCCGCGGCCCGCTGCACGGCCTTGTAAGTGTTGTTGCCCGTGTTCAGGTCAGGGAAGATGAAGACCGTGGCCTTGCCGGCCACCTTGCTGTCGGGCATTTTTGTCTTGGCAACGCTGGGGTCAATGGCGGCATCGTACTGCAGGGGGCCTTCGAGGGCCAGACTGGGGGCCATTTCTTTGGCGATCTTTGTGGCTTCCACAACAATGTCCACGTCCGCGCCCTTGCCGGACGTGCCGGTGGAGTATGAAAGCATTGCCACGCGCGGCTCAATGCCGAAAACTTCGGCCGTATGGGCCGAAGCGATGGCGATTTCTGCAAGCTGCTGTGCCGTGGGGTTGGGGTTGACGGCGCAGTCGCCGAAAACCAGCACACGGTCCTTGAGGCACATGAGAAAGACCGAAGACACCACCGAGAAGCCGGGCTTGGTCTTCACAAATTCAAAAGCCGGGCGAATGGTGTGGGCCGTGGTATTGATAGCGCCGGAAACCATGCCGTCGGCATCGTCCAGCTTGACCATCATGGTGGCGTAATAGGTCGAATCGGCCATTGTGTCGCGGGCCTGCTCCGGCGTAATGCCCTTCTTTTTGCGCAGTTCGTAATAGGTGTTGGCGTATTCTTCAAACTTGGGCGAATTGACGGGGTCGATAAGGGTGGCCCTTTCCAGGTCCAGGCCGAGAGTGCTGGCCTTGGAGCGTATTTCGTCCACATTGCCCAGAAGGGTGATTTCGGCCACGCCGCGGCGCAACAGAATGTCGGTGGCCTGCAGAATGCGTTCTTCAGTGCCTTCGGCCAGCACGATGCGCATCTTGTTGGCCTTGGCCCGCTCGATCAGCTCGAATTCAAACATCATGGGCGTGATGCGCGAACTGCGCTTGCTCACGATGCGGTTGGCAATGTCCTTGCCGTTGACGTGCTGTTCAAAAAGGCCCAGCACTGTGTTGATTTTGCGCAGGTTGCCCGGCTCAATGGGAGCGATAAGTTCCTGCAGGGCCAGCATGGTATTGTAGGTGTGGCCTTTTGTCAGCAGGATGGGCAGGGGAGAGGCCGTCCAGCCCTGAATGAATTCGCACACTTCATGGGCGGGCCGAATGCCGCCGGTCAGCAGCACGCCGGCGATGTCCGGCGTGGAAGAGGACAGGCGCGAGGCAATGGCGGCCAGCAGCACGTCGGCGCGGTCGCCGGGGGTGACGATAAGCTGGTCTTTGGCGATATAGTGCAGCACGTTGTTTACATGCATGGCCGCGATAAGGTAGTCGTCCACCAGGGCGTCCAGGCGGTCTTCGCCAAAAAGCACTTCGGCGTCCAGTCCCTTTTTCACATCGCCCATGGTGGGCTGGCCGATGATAGGCTCGTTGGGGACGGCGTAGATGAGGGCCTTGCGGTCTTCGGTGCTGAAATGGGCGCGCAGTTCGTCAAGTTCCGTCTGGGTGAGGTTGCGGCGGTTGATGATGGTCGCCACCACGTCCAGGGAATAGGGGGCCAGACTGTCCATGGTGATCTGGAGAGATTCGCGGATGTCTTCGGCCGTGGATTTTTGCCCGCTGGTCACAAGAATGACGGGAGTACCCAGGTTGGCGGCGATTTCGGCATTCAGCTCGAATTCGAAGACAGGGTCCTTGCCCAGAAAGTCCGAACCCACGCACAGCACGAAATCATACGTTTCCAGCAGTTTTTTATATTTCTGGATGATGTTTTCAATGAGCAGGTTGCGCGAACCCTGATTGATGATCTGGCGCGCCTCGCGCTGGGTGTAGGCAAAGGTGTCGCTGTAGTCGATATTGATCTTGAAGTATTCAAGCATCAGGTTGATGTCGGGGTCACGGTCGTCCCATAGCGGTTCGTTGATGATGGGACGGAAAAAAGCCACCTTGCGCATGCTGCGGCTGAGCAGCTGCATGGCTCCCAGGGCAATGGCGCTTTTGCCCGTCATCGGGCCGGTGGCCGTGATATAAAGTCCGTTGTACATAAGCTTCCCCTGATTTTTTCCGGGCAGGCTGGCAGGATAACGCGAAAAGGGCGCGGGCCTTCACCCGCGCCCCGGCCTCAGTTATACGGCAACAACCGCGCCCGCCGCCTGAAGCCCCCGGAGGGGAGGCTTGCCTGGTGGCGGGCGCGGCATTCATTCGTCAGTTCCCTACTTGACTTCGCTGGCGTCCGGGTAGGGGAGGTCGGCCAGCTGCTTCAGCAGAGCGTAGCGCTCGGCGTAGGCAGCAGCCAGGTCCGCGCGCAGTTGCTTGGAAGCTTCGGGGTTGGTTTTTTCCAGCGAGGCAAAGCGGGTTTCGCCGCCCAGGAATTCCTGAATGTCCACGCTGGGAGCCTTGCAGTCGAGCTGGAAGGGGTTTTTCTTTTCCTTGGCAAGCTCGGGATGGTAGCGGTACAGGGGCCAGTAGCCGGTCTGCACGGCCAGCTTGGATTCTTCCTGGCTCTTGCCCATGCCCTTGCGCAGGCCCTGGTTGATGCAGGGAGCGTAGGCGATGATAAGCGAGGGGCCTTTGTAGGCTTCGGCTTCGCGGAAGGCCTTGAGGGTCTGCTGCTTGTCGGCGCCCATGGCGATGGAGGCCACGTACACATAGCCGTAGGTCATGGCCATGCGGCCAAGGTCTTTTTTGCCGGTGCGCTTGCCGGCGGCCGCAAACTGGGCCACAGCGCCAAGCGGCGTAGCCTTGGAGGACTGGCCGCCGGTGTTGGAGTACACTTCGGTGTCCATCAGCAGGATGTTGATGTCGTCGCCAGTGGCCAGCACGTGGTCAAGACCGCCGTAACCGATGTCGTAGCCCCAGCCGTCGCCGCCGAAGATCCACACGCTCTTCTTGGTGAAGAGGTCGTCCATGTGCCAGATTTCGTGGGCCAGCGGGCTTTCAAAGGAATCAAGGTTGGCAAGCACCATGTCGCCGTACTTGCGGGAGCCTTCGGCGTCTTCCTTGTTGGCAAGCCAGCCTTCCATGGCTTCCTTGAGTTCGGAGGGAATGTTCTCTTCCTTCAGGGCTTCTTCGATCTTCATGGCCAGCAGGTTGCGGCGCTGGTCATACGCAAGGCCCATGCCGCAGCCGTATTCGGCGGCGTCTTCAAACAGGGAGTTGCCCCAGGCCGGGCCAAAGCCGTCCTTGTTGGTGCAGTACGGCGTGGTGGGCGAAGAAGCGCCCCAGATGGAGGAGCAGCCCGTGGCGTTGGCGACGATCATGCGTTCGCCAAAGAGCTGGGTGAGCACCTTGACATAGGGGGTTTCGCCGCAACCGGCGCAGGCGCCGGAGAATTCATGCAGGGGCTGCTGCAGCTGCGAACCCTTCACGGTGTCGCGGGCCAGCAGTTTGTCCTTGAGGCTCACATTGGCTTCCGCAAAGGCCAGGTTGGCCTTCTGCTCGTCCATCTGGGTTTCAAGGGGCTTCATGATCAGGGCCTTGTTCTTGGCCGGGCAGACATCGGCGCAGGAGCCGCAGCCCAGGCAGTCTTCAGGGTAGACCTGAATGCGGAACTTGAGGCCCTTGAGCTCTTTGCCCATGGCGTCCTTGGTGGCAAAGGCGGCCGGGGCGCCTTCAAGCTCTTCCTCGGTAGCCAGCACGGGGCGGATGGCGGCGTGGGGGCACACGAAAGAGCACTGGCAGCACTGGATGCAGTTTTCCACCTGCCATTCGGGAATGGCAATGGCTACGCCGCGCTTTTCGCAGGCGGCGGTGCCGAGGGGCATGAAAC
>NZ_JBAIYW010000224.1:0-7412 GCF_036763055.1 Desulfovibrio sp. 1214_IL3152
AACGCCCTGACCGTGGGCCTGACCGCACTGACATGCACGGTGTGGCCCAGCGCGGCCAACTTTGTGCTCTTCAGGCTGCCGGAAAACACCCTGAGCGCCCAGGACTGTTTTGAGGCTCTGCTGCGGCGCGGCATCATCATCCGCCCGCTGAAGAGTTACAACCTGCCCGAACACCTGCGGGTCAGCGTGGGCAGCAAGGATGAAAACAGGGCCTTTCTGGCCGCTATGGACGCCATCTTGCTCGAACACCACAACGCTGCCAACTGTCTTGAAAACAGGGAGCCGAAATGAGCGCGCGCCTGCCTGTGGTCACGCTGGACGGCCCTGCCGGAGTGGGCAAAACCACTCTGGCCCGCCGCATGGCGGAAAGTCTGGGACTTGCCTATCTGGACACCGGAGCCATGTTTCGCTGCATGGCGCTCAAGCTGGGCGCAGGAGCGGAAAAGCTGCCGGAAGAAGAATTGCGCGCCCGTTGCGCCCACTGGACGTTCAGTCTGGGAGGCATGGGACAGCAGTCTACCCTGTTCTGCAACGGCGTGGCCGTGCGGGGCGAGGTGCGCACCGAAGAGGTGGGAATGCTGGCCGCGCGCATAGCCACAGTGCCTGTGGTGCGCGACATCCTGCGCCAGACGCAGCGCGCCATTGGCGAAAGCTCCCCTCTGGTGGCCGAAGGCCGGGATATGGGAACCGTGGTCTTTCCCGATGCGCGATTCAAGTTTTTTCTTGATGCCGCCCCGGAAGTACGGGCCATGCGCCGCCTGCGCGACCTTGAGGAAAGAGGCGAGGCTGCCGAACTGACAAGCCTTACGGAGCAGATACGCCAGCGCGACGCCCTGGACCGCAACCGTGCCGTGGCCCCACTGCGTCCCGCCCCTGACGCCCTTATTGTGGATACCTCCCATCTGGACATTTCTGGGGTGCTCGGCGTTATGCTGCACCATATCAATGTTCACGGGGGGCCGCAGAGCCTGCACGAATAGCGGGCGACCGTTTTAGCGCGTTTCTTTCTTCCGTGAAAAGCGCAGGCCCACGGACGGACGATAGCATTTTCGCGTTGAGAATACCCATTCTCAACGCTTCCCGGACGTCCGCTCCGGTGCGTAACTGCGCAAATATATTGCGCTGCTCCTTTACCGCAGGGACCTGCCCACGAAGTCCGGAACTGTTTCAAAGCAAAAAATACCCCCAAAAAAGCCTTTTGCGCTTTGCAAAAGGCTTTTTCGCTTTTCCGGCATGCCCCTCCGCCAGCGGCAAAACCTGCCACTTTTTCACCGGGTGCTGCCGGACTTTTGGCGCTCCAAACAGGACGCCTTTGCCTATTTACCTTAAAAGGCGTCTTTATAAAAAAATATCAGCATGATTTTATTGAAAAAAAATACTTTGGCATGAGCAGTGCATAACACTGGGCAAGCCAATGGCGCATACAGCGCCTTGCACAAACCAGCCTCAGTTGGGGAGGAAGATATGAGCAGTCAACTGGATTACGAGATCAATAAGGAATTGGGCGAATGCTACCTGTTCATGGGTGACTTTGACAAGGCCGAAGAATATTACCGCAAGGCCGCCAACAGCAATACCAAGAGCGACGCCCCCTATCTCGGCCTGGCGACCGTGGCCGTGCAGCGGGCCGATCTGGACAAGGCCCTTGTGCTTTACCAGAAAGCCGCCTCGGTGGAAGAAACAGACAAGGCCCTGTGCGGCATCGGCCTGATCCATATGGAACAGGGCCAGCATCAGGCCGCTTTTGACAACTTTGCCCGTGCCCTCAACAAGAACGCGGAAAATATCGTGGCGCTGAACTGCCTTGTGCGTGAAGCCTACCAGTTGGGTTGCGTTGAAAACGTGCTGCCCTACCTGGAAGACACCCTGAACACCGGTGTTGAAGCCGAGGCCGTGCGCGTCACCCTGGCCGGTTGCCTCATTTACCTTGGCCGTGGCGAAGAGGCCCGCACGCACCTTGAAGCAGTGCTCGGCGCCAACCCGGCCAACAACAGCGCCAAAGAACTTTTCGACACCATGGCCGCCTAGCCATGGCCCCCGGGCCATGCCGCTGCCGAAACATACTCCCCTCCCCACATGATTTTCCGGCCCCTGGCAGGCGCCGGGGCCGGAAAATCTTTTCAACGGGGAACACACGGCACTGTTCGCCCTTGAAACATCATGCCGTTTACATGTACGCCAGCGCAAACAAAGCGAAAAATCCCTGAAGGTTTCTTCAGGGATTTTTGTTTATGCCGTCCGGACCACAGACGCCTGCATGCGGGCTGGAGCGGGTTGATTTTGAGAATGTCATGCTCAAAATTTACGGTACGCCCGTGAAGACGCTTAAAAGCGAAAATAAATCGGTCAGATAAACTGTGCTGACGGGCTGCGCAAATGAGCTGCGCCAACGGGCTGCACCGCCGGGAAGCGCAAACAAATTGCACCGAGTGGCTGCACCGGTGAATTGCCCGATGAACCATCCACGAACTGGGCAAATGAGCTGCGCCGGCGAACAGCGCTTAGCTTCACGGTGGTGTCTGCTCACGCAGCGGCCACAGCCTTTTCAAAATGAAATGCCTATTCCTGAAAAAGAGAGAGCGCGTCCTGGCACACCACGGCGTTGCGCCCGTTGTGTTTGGCCTGGTACAGGCATCTGTCTGCCTCTGCAATGCCGGTTTCAAGCTCTTGCAAGGGCGAGCAGGACGTCTCGTCCCGGCACAGTCTGCTGACACCAAGACTCACGGTTATCCGCAGAGGGACGCCGGAATGCGGGCTGGACGTCTGCCCGTCCCTGGTACGCCCCTGAGCGCAGTGGAGCATGGCAGCTTCATCCATGACGGCCTCTTCCACGGCCAAACGTATTTTTTCGCCCAGCCTGCACGCCTCGGCCAGCTCTTCACCGGGCAAAAATATGACAAATTCTTCACCACCATAACGGCAGCACAGGTCCTGTTCGCGCAAAAAGGAGCTTATGCAGCGGCTGAAGCGCACAAGCACCTCATCGCCGCAGGCATGCCCATACGTGTCATTGACGGCTTTGAAATGGTCGATATCCGCAAGAAGGATACTTGCAGGCAATCCTTCCTCACGGATCAGTTCCAGCGTTTTTTCTGCCTTGGCCATGAATGCGCGGCGGTTGAGCAGCCCCGTAAGGGGGTCGATGAACGAAAGCTGTTTGTACTTAAGCGAAAGACGGGTCAGTTCCGAAACGTTTTTGTCCAGCTCTTCTACCATCTTGTTGAATGCCGTGGAAAAGTCGCCCAAAAAATTGATCCTGTGCTGATATTCGCCTTTGGCGATGCACTGGGCCTGCCACGTAAGGTGGCGCAGGTCTGACTGAAGGGCCTTGAGAGAGCCTATGACAAAGCCCCTCTGTTTGGACATGTAATGCAGGTCACCCTTGCCCAGATTGTGGGCCAGTGCGCGTATGCCCCATATAAGATTGTGCAGGTTTTCCATACCTTCCAGTTGGCGCAACCTTTCCGGGAGGGGGGCTTCACTGACGGAAACGCCGGTCAGAATGGAATGCACATGGCCTATGACTTCGTTCGCAAGGGCCACGTCTTTCAAGAGCGCGGCCCTGGTATTCGCAGGATCATCCATAGTATTTACTACCGGTAGCTTAAAACATTTTACCTTTAAGAATACATTTTCTCAAAGGGTTGCGGCGCTCACTCCAGTGTGTAGCGGCGTACATGCATGCGCTGCGGCCTTCATCCGAGCCTTTGGGCAACATGGCTGTAAGGCTGGCGTAACTTGATGGCGGATGGCTGCCTGCGCAGCCGCCAGAGCAACCTCAGGGTGAAATTGCCCTAACCCGTCGGAGGAATCTTTCCCGGAACCGGAATCAGGCGCGACAAACAGGACAGCGCCAGACCGGTGGCGGGTGTGCGGCTTCCGAACATTCCGGCCGCAGCCGGACCCCTCTGTCTGGACGCACGGCAACCGCGCCGCGTGACATAGGGGAACCGCGATCTACAGAAAACATGTCGCCTTTGAGAATCTGTATGCTCAAAGCTTGCAAAACCCGGCGTCTGGCTGCGCAGGCAGCCCGTGCGTATGCTTTCGTGGCTGACGTCTGCTCGCGCAGGCGTCAGAGCAATGTTCTTTCAGCATTGCTCTGACGACAAACCGCATTATTTGGTAATTTTTTTCAGCAACGCGCACTGGCCGGTATTTTTCCCAAGGCGGTCAATGCGAAGTTGCGCGACTGCGCCATTGTAGTGGTGACAAAAAATATATCGCTCAAGTCAGGCTATTCAACGCCTGGAACCGCTGATGCAGTGGCGCAACCCGAGCGCTGTTTTCTTCAGAATCCACATTATCAATGTGACACATCGCCCGCTACGAATGGCAGCAATACACGCAGGTGCTGCTGTTTTTACCCGCAAGCCCTTCGGACAAGACCTGAAGCGGACTTGCACCACCCCATAGGCGGTCGTTTGCCCGCGCAGGCGCCAGAGATATTACAGATAAAATCGCCTGCTGCACTGTGTTCCGCATGGGGTGCCCCTTGCGCGAACAGCCCGGCTTTCCGCTTTTTCTGGCCGCATGGCGCCAACCGGACTGGCCGGTTCAATCTGACGTTTCTTCCGTGCGCGGCTTTTTTTGCATGGGCATGGCCTCAAACCGGCAAGTGCGGTCGCCGGTGCACCAGCAGTCAATTTCGCGCACGTCAAATTTCACCCCGGCATGGGAAAACAACACTCCGGCAAGAAATCCCTCATCGTAGTGGCAGACCGTATGCTCCATGTCAGGCAGGCCGGAGCAGTCCAGATCTTCCGCCACTGTCAGGGTAAAGTGGGACGCTTCATAGTCCGCTGTTTCTATCCGCAGAATGCCGATGCCGAATTCCAGCAGCGCTTTCTGCACCACAGCCACAAAATCATCGAAATTTTCGCACGGGCCAATGAACCTTTCGCAAAACTTGCGGCCCGCCAACTCTCCGCACTCGCGCATGATTTCTTCTGACGCCTCAGTGCCGTAGCGAAGTTCCACAATATCGCGCATGGTATACTGGAACAGCCGGTATACTTCGATACGGGCGCTGTTACCGAGATTGGGCCGGCCTTCCCGCACATTGCCAACAAAATCCCAACTGAATGCGTAACGCCGGGTCGCCATAAAAACCGCCTTTTACAGAATCTGTGCCGTGTCCCATGCTAGCAGCATTGGCCGTACCCCTGCAAACAAAAAAGTCTCTGTCCCAGAGTACTCAAGAGCACATTGGACTCTGGAAATATTCGCACTTGAAAAATCCGCCCCAACGTTCTGCGACGTTTGGGACGGCGCTTTGCAACCCCAATGCCTGGAGCCGCAGTCTTCATCCGCAGCCCGGCCAGGGGTAAAGGCTGAAGCGAAATCTGCTTCTTGATGACGAGCATTGGCCCGCGCAGCCCCGGAGCAGTTCCAAGATAAAAATTCTCTATGCCGACAGCGGGCAGCCTGCGGACCAAAAGCCCGCAAGCCGCCCGCTGTCAAAAAGCGAAGCGCCCGCCGTGCTGAAAAAACAGCCGGAACAGAACCGTGCGAAAAAGCCGGATCAGCGAATTATAGGCGGAGCGTCATTGCTGACCTTGAGCATGGTCCCGAGATGCCGCCTGACCAGCGCCAGTTCGCTTTCTGTAACTTCAGGCATGTCGCCGGAGCGCACCCCGGTCATGTCGTTTCCTTCTTCAACAATGGCAAGAGCCGCAGCCATCCTTCCCATAACGCAGAAAAAGCGCACAGGATTCCAGCCCTGCTCCTGCACCCAGGCAGCGGCCTTGGGCGAATACATAAAATCTGCCTTGCCGTTACGCAGAACAGGGTGTGCCTCTTCATTACCGGCTTTGGCCCAGGCGCGAAAATGCGGCAGAACATCCAGAAAGCTCAATAGTTCCTTTTCCGTCACGGGCGGCTGCTTGTCGTAAACCGTAGCCGTCTGCCGCGCCGCCTTTTTATCCTGCCCGGCGGCCGCATGCGCCTGGCCCGACAGGGCCGGGGCAAACAACAGGCACAGCAGGACGGCCCCTGCCGCCAGCACCCTTCCCGCGCGCAAGCCCAGAGCGCCTGCAGACGTGAGACCTTTCATACATGACAAGGTCGAAAAACTTGTGAACATCCTGAAAATCCGCAACAAAATATTCATTCAATACCGAACCGCGCTGAATTTCGAGAGCCTGTCCATATTATGGTAAGACTCGACATACCGCAACGTACCTGTCTTGCCGCGCAAGACCAGGGAATGCGTTACGGCGTACTTGGCGCTGTAGCCCACGCCGCGCAGGAAGTCGCCGCCGGAAATGCCCGTGGCGGCAAAAAAACAGTCGTCGCTGCGCACCAGATCGTTGACGGTGAGCACCTCGCGGGCGTCTATGCCCGTTTCGTTGATGGCTTCTTTTTCCACATACGACTGGGGATCAAGCCGGGCCAGCATCTGCCCGCCCATGCCCTTGATGGCGCAGGCAGCCAGCACGCCCTCGGGAGTGCCGCCCGTACCCATCATGATATCCACTTCGGAGCGGGGATCCACAGCCATGAGCGCACCGGCCACGTCGCCGTCCGTCTGAAGCTGTATACGCGCTCCGGCCTCGCGGATTTCGGCAATAAGCTTTTCATGCCGGGGTTTGTCCAGCACAAAAACCACAAGGTCCTGCACGGTCTTGCCCATAGCTTTTGCCACGTTCGCCAGATTGACCTTGACGGGAGCGTCAAGATCAATGACGTTGCGCGCCTCGCGCGCCACCACGAGCTTTTGCATATAATAGCTGGGGCCGGGGTTGAACATGCTGCCCCTGGGAGCCACACCCACAACGGAAATGGCGTTGGGTCGCCCGTAGGCCAGCAGGCTCGTGCCTTCTACCGGATCAACGGCCACGTCAAGACTGGGGCCTGCGCCCATGCCCACCTTTTCGCCGTTGTACAGCATGGGGGCATTATCTTTTTCGCCTTCGCCGATAATAACAAGGCCGTCAATGTGCAGAGTGGCAAAACTGATGCGCATGGCGTCCACGGCAGCGCCGTCTCCGGCCTCCTTGTCTCCGCGTCCGAGCCAGCGGGCCGATGCCAGAGCCGCCGCCTCGGTAATACGAACAATGTCCAGGGCCAGATTTTTCTCCGGTGCTTCCACCATGTCTTCCTCCACTCATATCTGCGTTGTGCAACACACTGCTCTTACCCCAGCGCGCTGCCGGCTTCAAGAAAAAACCCCGGGCTGCCGCCCGGATCTCCGCTGCCGCCATCGGCCCGCATGGCATTGCCCTGCCTGCGGATGCCGGAATATCTTGTCCGAACCGGTCTTCCTCAAATTGGGGCTAGAGCAGTTTACGAATGAAATGAGTTAACTGCTCTGCGAGGATTTTCAGGAAAATCCTCGCCACGAAATGCGAGCAGGCAGGCTTTTGCCTGCCGAAAGCGAGCATTTCAAGTGGTAAATGCCCGTGGGCAGA
>NZ_JBAIYW010000368.1:0-7400 GCF_036763055.1 Desulfovibrio sp. 1214_IL3152
CAATGACCGCTTCCGCCGCCGCTGTGGCTGGCGGGGCAGTCGGCGCGATGGTGGCCGGGAACAACACCATTCAGAACGTCAAAGACGCCGCCAAGGTGGCCGGAATGGAAGGCACGGGAGCCGTGGGCGTGGCGAAATCTCTCTGGGGAGCCCGCCAGGATGCCAAAACATCCGGCGAAAAATCTCTCAGCACCCGGACACGCTCTGAAATGCAGGAACGCCTGGAGCGAGCCCGCATGAACAAAAACGATCAATCATAGGTGGTAATAATGTCTCTTTTCAAATCAAAACTCACGGGCCATGCCCCGGAGCCCTCCGGCAACGGCAACCCGTATCTCAATGGCCGGGAAGAATGGCTGGAGCGGTACGGTTCCTACATCAGCCGGGCCGCGCAATGGCGCATGGTCGCCTTTCTCTGTCTGCTGCTCACGGCAATTTCCATTACCGGCAACGTGATTCAGGCCAGCCAGGTGAAAACCGTGCCCTACATCATCGAAGTGGACAAGCTGGGCAAGTCTTCCGTGGTCGCGCGGGCCGACAAGGCCAGCGCCACGCCGCAACGCCTTGTTCAGGCGGAGATCGCCGCCTGCATCAGCTCCTGGCGCACGGTCACGGCGGATGTGGAACTCCAGCAGAAAATGATTGAGCGCCTGTCCTTCTTCATGGCTGGAAGCGCCAAGGGCGTTCTGCGCGAGTGGTACGAGGCCAACAACCCCTATGAAATCGCCAAGACCGGCAAGCTCGTGCATGTGGAGATCAAAGGCCTGCCCCTGCCGGTCAGCTCCGATTCCTACCGGGTGGAATGGGTTGAAACCGTGCGCAGCCATGCAGGTGTTCTGCTGGACGCCCATACCTATGAAGCCACGGTAACGATCCAGATCAACCCGCCCACCGTGGACGCGGTGATTCTGCGCAACCCCGGCGGCGTCTACATCACTTCGTTGTCTGCCGGAAAAGTCGTTGGCGCGACGGCTCCGGTCAAACCCCAAAACAATCAGGAATGAGGTATTCCATGAAAAAGATATTCTTACTCGTCTGCGTCTTTACGCTCTTTGCGTCTTCGGCTTTCGCTGCTTCGCCGGTTCCGCCCGGTTATCCGCCGCCGCTTGATGCTTCGGCCCCGGCTGCCATGCCGGAAATTGACTATCTCAACCCCACGGTTGTGCCCCTGACCGACAAGGAAAAGAAGGCGCTGCGTCTTTCCGGCAACTGGTCGCGTCAGAGCGTTGAACCGGTTCTCACTGGCGGCGGCAAGGTGGTTTATGTGCATGGCGCGAGCCTGCCCACTATTGTGGCCGCGCCCATGCAGGTCTGCGATGTGGAATTGCAGGCCGGTGAAACCGTGCATGAAATTGTGGTCGGCGATTCTTCCCGCTGGATGGTGGATTCCGGCTCTGTAGGCTCCGGCGTTGGCGCTACGGCGCACCTGTTCATAAAACCGGTGGATTCCGGTCTGGAAACCTCTGCTGTCGTGACCACTGACCGCCGCGTGTACCACCTGCGCCTTGTGTCCCAGCGTTCGGGACATACGCCCTATGTTGGATTTCTCTACTCGGAAAGCCTGAAGCAACAGGCCGCCTGGAGGCAGGCCAGGGATGCCAAGGAACAGGAGTGGAACTCCACCACCGTGGACGGCAGAACCACGGATCTGTCCGCTCTGAACTTCAATTATGAGGTCAAGGGCAAGGCGAAATGGAAGCCGGAGCGCGTCTATGATGACGGGCGGCAAACCTTTATCCGCCTGCCTGAAAACTCCGCCTCCGGCGAAATGCCCGTGCTGTTGGTACGCAAAGGCAAGCAGGATGTGCTTGTAAACTATCGCGTCAAAGACTCGGCCATGGTTGTGGACGGCCTCTTTGACCGCATTGCCCTGGTCATTGGCGTGGGCGGCGATCAGGAAAAAGTGGAAATCATAAGGGGGAGCAAGTAATGCGTAACGTCCTTCTCTCCCTTTGTTTTGTCGTGTTGTTCGCATCCGGCTGCGCCAAACCGGGCTTGGTCGGTTCCTGGTGCGGGCCTCTGCCGGGGAAAAGCGCGGTTGCCGCCATTGCTGATGACGCTGTGGACTGCCTGACCGTTCTGTATCCTCCGGGCCATACCTCTTTGCATCTGCTCCCGGCCAAGGAAGCAACCAACGATTTTGCCGCCGCCTTTGAAAGCGGCCTGCGGACAAAGGGTTTCACCCTGGCCGCAGCGGAATCCGCTGATGTACTCGTTGTCGCCTACACCCTGGACGCTCTGGACGAAAAGAGCGCCTGGTATCTCCAGTTGCGCCTTTCGGACGGCAAGGCCTTTGCCCGTTCCTACACGGCGGGCGGCCAGCCCGAAGCTGGCCAGAGCCGCACGGAGCAGGAATTCAGGCGCTCCATTATAGACCGGGCTTCCAGAGAAGTCCGTCATGCCTGGGATACGGGCATGAACGCGCTGGATTAGGGGGAACCATGAGCGACAACACTCCCAACAGCCTGGAGCCGACCAAAAAGGTCAACGTGGCCCGCATGAGCCGCTGGCCGCTCTATGCCGTGCTTGTGGCCGGGCTCTTTTTGCTCGGCATCCTGGTCTATAGCGTGAACTTTGCCCACAACCAGGAAGGGGAACAGGCGGCAACTCCCAAGGTGGACATTAAAGAAGAGGAGCGGCCCTTACTCATGGGTGAAGGTGCTGGCCTGAATCTGGCTCCGCCTGCCGGTTCCCCGGCCATAACCCAGCCGGATATGCCCAAACCCGCAGGCGGGCGCGAGCCGCTGATTGTGGTGCAGAAAACACAGGAACAGCCGGATCAGTACCGGCAGGAACTGGAAAACCTGCGCCGCATGAAAGCGCAAGCCCAGCTTACGGCGCTTTCCGCGCCCATTGCCGTGAAAAAAGCGTCAGACACGTCTGACCAATCTGATCAGCGAGTGGCGGTGCAGGATGATCGCAGGCCGGAAGCCGGGTTAAACTTCAATCCTGACCTCTCCGCTATGCGGGAAAACGGCTACGATCCCGCAGCCGACAAGGACAAGGAAGCCTTTTTTGCCCGTGCGGAAAAGGATTCGGCCTGGATTCTGCCGCATACCCGCACAGCCGGACAACCACTGGAGTTGAAAACCGGCGCGGTCATTCCCGGAGCCATGATTACTGGCATCAATTCCGATTTGCCCGGCAACATCATCGCCCAGGTTTCCCAGAACGTCTTTGATACGGCCACTGGCCGCAACCTGCTCATTCCACAGGGCGCAAAGCTCTTCGGCGTGTATGATTCCCGCGTCATTTACGGCCAGGAGCGGGTTCTGGTGGCCTGGAACCGCATTGTGTTCCCGGACGGTTCTGCCGTGACCTTGGGCGCAATGCCCGGCTCGGATATGGCGGGCAACGCCGGGTACACGGACAAGGTGAACAACCACTACCTGCGTATCTTCGGCTCGGCCATTCTTATGAGCATGATCACAGGCGGCATGTCCTACAGCATGGACTCTCTGGATAGCGGAAACGGCGACAGCGACAACCCCACGCTCCAGGATGAAATGGGCGCGGCGCTTGCCTCGCAACTTGGACAGGCCACGCTCCAGCTCCTGCAAAAGAACCTGAACATCAAGCCCACGCTGGAAATCCGGCCCGGCTACCAGTTTAATGTCATTGTCACCAAAGACATGGTGTTTAAGCGGCCTTATAAGGCGGGGAGGTAAAAAGTGGGCTTATTTCTCGGCAGTATCGTCGGTGAGAGATGTGAGCAGCCGTTCTTTCAAAAGTTCGGTAAAATTGCGGCGTCCATCGGCAACAACATGAATATGGACTTCCCCTATAGCCTTGGTGACTTGGTACACAACCCGATAAGGCCGCACCTGGATTTCCCTGTACGAGAGGATATTAACGCGTTTCAATTCTGGAGGGATACGCCCGCGATCAGGGAGTTCGCTCAGGCTGTCTCGCGCCTGAATAAATCTCTCCAGTATCGTTTCGGCAATGTCCGGCCCATCCCTGTCGGCGATGTAAGAGAAAATGTCCTTAATGTCTTTTCTGGCTGGGCTGGTGAATTTAACCCGCCAGGACGGTTTATCCGCGCTCATTCCATTTCTCCGCTATCATTTGGCGAATGTCGTCAAACACTTCGTCGGAGTCATGGAGCTTCCCGGCTTCGGCAGCGGCGGAGCTATCAGCCAGCATACGCAACAGAGCAAGACTCTCCTGCATCTGATCGTATTCTCGGACGTTCATCACAACTGCTTTGGCTTCGCCGTTTTGCGTTATGACCATAGGATTGCCTGTTTCCGCAACGGTTTCCACCATTTGCTTGGCGTTGTTCTTGAGCCAGGAAATAGGCTTGATGTCTGAATGAAGTTGCATACACCCTCCATAGGGGAAAAATTATGACTGAATTCAGACTAACCATTCAGGTAGAATAAATCAAGCTTTCTTTGCGGGCCAAGAGCCCCAAGCCAGCGCCGCATGACGGCCTCTTACGGAGAATGTCATGCCCGCAAAATACGGCTTGGGCACGGATACGCCAAAAAGCAATCTGCGCTGGCTCTATCTGCCGTTCATGCTCTTGCTGGCCCTGGCCAGCCTGGCGCTGGCAACCCAGCGCATAGCCGCCTACTTCGCCTATCACCCGGCGCTCGGCGAGCCGTGGGGCGTTGCCTTGGGGCTCCCCTGGTACGCGCCCTGGTCAGTGGTCGCCTGGCAGGAGAAATTCAGCGCCAGCGATACCTACGGTTTCATTGAGCAGGCCATAACGCACAGCCAGGCGCTGTTCCTGCTGCCGCAACTCATCGTCATCGCTTACTGGATGCCCTTCATGAAAAAGCTGAGGGCCAACGCCAACCTGCACGGCTCGGCCCGCTGGGCGGAAGAGAAAGAAATCCGCACCATGGGCTACTTTGAGGGCAAGGGCGTCTATGTGGGCGGCTGGCTCAAAAAGTACACGGGGGTATCGCTGCTGCTGCGCTCGCTCCGGGGCAAGCCGGATGAAGTGCAGCACTACCTGCGGCACAACGGCCCGGAACACATTATGGTCTTCGCGCCCACGCGATCCGGCAAGGGCGTTGGCCTGATTCTGCCCACGCTCCTGGCCTGGGAAGGCTCCAGCATTGTCTTGGATATCAAAGGTGAAAACTGGGCGCTCACAGCGGGCTGGCGCAAATCGCAGGATCAGGTGGTGCTGCGCTTTGACCCCTCCGATCCTTCCGGAGCGTCCGCCGCCTTCAACCCGCTGGAAGAGCTGCGCATCGACACCATGATGGCGATTCCCGATGTGCAGAACATGGCGGCCATGCTGGTTGATCCCAACGGTAAAGGCCTGGAGGATCACTGGAGCAAGGCGGCGTTTGCCATGCTCGGCGGGGCCATTCTGCATTGCGCCATCATGATCCGCCACAGCCAGGGCCGCACGGCCACGCTCTACGATCTCTCCTGCATGCTGGCGGATGAAAGCCGTACCATCAAGGACTTGTTCCAGGAAATGGTGGACACGCCTCATGCGGAACTGCTCAAAGAACTGTTCCCCAACGGTGAAGGCGGTGACAAGGCGCATATCTTTATCGCCAGTTCAGCCAGAGAGATGCTTAACAAGGCCGAAAACGATACTTTCAATTTCAGGCAGTCTTTTAAGGCATATTTATCCAGTAGTATCAAAATATTACCGGATATTTTGACCGGGTACGCATCCAGTGAAAACCACCAAAATACGTGCCCAATGCTGGTACATCTGCTGGTACGTTTTGGGTGCTCATTCCGCCTTAATCTAGCTGAAATTATGAAGATTTTACCACTGGAGGTGAATTATGAAATTGACAGATACCTTTGTAAAGCGCAAGCAAGGAAACGGAAAAGTACAAAAGCACTCGGACGGCGGCGGGCTGTTTCTGCACATCACTCCACAAGGCGGCAAGTCATGGCGCATGGGCTACAGGTTTATGGGCAAGCAAAAACTGCTGGTCATCGGGCCGTATCCCGCCGTCAGCTTGAAAGAAGCACGGGAGCGTCGAGAAGCGGCCAAAAAACTTCTGGTGGACAACATAGACCCCAGCGCCGCCAAACAGGAAGCCAAGGCGGTTGCGGCTATTTCGGCCAAAAACTCTTTTCAGGCAATCGCCCTGGAGTGGCTGGAAAAGCATTCCGTTCGCTGGACGGCGGCCTACAAGAATCACATCCTGCGCCGCATGGAAAAATATGTGTTCCCGGCCGTCGGCAAACGTCCAGTCAGAAGCGTTACCGCCCCGGAGTTGCTGGAGGCTTTACGTCGAGCCGAAGATAGAGGCGCGGGCTTCATGGCGCATATGGCACTGAACGAATGCGGGCGCATTTTCCGTTACGCTATCGCAACTGGACGGGCGGAACGTGATGTTGCCGCCGACCTGCGCGGCGCGTTGACCCCTATGGACTACAGTAGGCATTTCGCGGCGGTCAAGGAACCAAAGGCCATAGGCAGGCTTCTGGTGGCCCTGGACAGCTACAAAGGAACATTCACAGTGCGCTGCGCCTTGCGGCTTTCCCCGCTGGTGTTCGTCCGGCCTGGCGAACTCGCCCTGGCGCAATGGCAGGAAATCGACTTTGAAACCAACGAATGGCGCATCCCAGCGGAGAGAATGAAGATGCGGCAACTGCACATTATCCCTCTGGCACGTCAGGCGGTGGAGATTCTGCGGGAAGTACACAAGCTCTCCGGTCAGGGGCGCTATGTTTTTCCAGCCAGAGGTAACACCGAAAAAGATACTCCCATGAACCGAATAAGCCTTGTCCGCGCCCTCCGGGCGGCTGGTTACTCCAAAGATGAAATGACCCAGCATGGTTTCCGGGCGATGGCCTCCACCATGCTGAATGAACTCGGCTACAACCGGGATTGGATAGAACGCCAACTGGCCCACAGTGAGCGGAACAGCATCCGGGCCGCATACAACTATGCGGAGTACCTGCCCGAGCGCCGCCGTATGATGACTGAATGGGCCGATTACCTCGACACACTGCGCGACAAGGCTCGCCAAGAACAACCAGGAGAATGATTATGGCGAGAGAAACTAAAACCCCGCTTCCGCTGCCCCAGGAGGGCTTTGCCCGATTGCCGCAAATTCTGCACGTCCTTGGCATCAGCGCTTCGGCATGGTGGCAGGGAGTGAAAGAGGGCAAATACCCGCAGCCGGTCAAGCTGGGGCCGCGTACAACGGTCTGGCGGGTGGAAGATGTACGAGAGCTGATTCATCTGGTGTGCAAAAAACGTTGACTTGGCTCACTTTGAAATTATGAACTAAAACTGAGGTTATTGCTAAAGTAACTGCCGTGCCACCGTAGAACACGTGATAACGTACGGTATTTTTCGCACATTCCCAAAATGGAAGTAGCCCTTCATGTCGGTTAGGTTTGGTTATGACCAAACAACCACCAAACCAGCATGAGGGCTACAAATGAAAGCTACCAAGGAGCAC
>NZ_JBAIYW010000185.1:0-7321 GCF_036763055.1 Desulfovibrio sp. 1214_IL3152
TCTTGCCGCGCTTTCGTCTATGCGGCGGCATGGCGAACCTCGTGAGCCTTCGGAAGCCTCCCCCCCGTCCGGCAGGACCAAGCCGTTTGACCGAAGGGAAAACATGGCTTGCTGCAAACCCAAATCCGCCGGGAGTGATGCCACATGACGGGTCTGGAAGAGCCGATATGGGGAACAGGGCGGAACGGCAGAAAACAGACTGGTGGCGGATGCATCATTGCTGCGCCCTCCGTTGCAACTCCGGCCAGACCTCCGCGCGGAAGTAGCCCCGCAGAACTTGCCGTTCCGGCATGCGCAGCCCGCCCACACTCACCGGGTGACGTTCCTCAATGATGCGCTCTCGCTCCTGTGGCGAAAGCTGCACGGCCCACGCCTCATATTCTGCATCCATTCTCGCCTCATGGGCGGCGGCAAGCCGGGTCTGTTCCTCTGCCGCGTCGCGCTCCGCTTGTTCCTGCGGGGAAATGTAGCCAGCAGGACGCGGGTAGTAGCCTTGCCGCGCCAGAGTCTCAAAAACCCAGTTTGCGGGCTTTTCAATGGGGTTTCCCTTGGAGTCTTTGCGCGTTCCGTGACTCATTTCCCATTCAGCATGGGCAAGCCCCTGAAGTATGCGTGTGGTGGGAATGGCTATCTTGTGCAAACGCTGGCATATCTGGCGGATTTGCGCCGTGCCGAAGCCGTCACGCGCCAAGGTCGGCCAATGAAAGCTGATATCCTCCTCTGTGAGTTCTTCAAGGCGGTGTTCCGGCTCCGTGCTCTGAGAAGAGACAGATAGATTCTTTCTGTCTATCTCTTCTGATAGAAGAGAAGCCGCCGGACTGCTGCTGCGGTACGCGGCAGACTCCGCTCCTGACTCCATGATAAAAGTGCATGGCGGAATATGCAGGCAAGGGTCTTGCGCCAGAGCGTAGCGATTGCCCTTCAGCCGTCCGCGTGATGCGCGGGAGCGCAAAAGAAAGTTACGCGGAAACATGCGCTCAAGAGCGCCGCGAACCGCGCCTTCCGTGGGGTTCCCTCCAAAATGACGGCCTACCAGTTGCGCTATCTGCCAATAGGGCAAAACCTCCTGATGCGCCTTGATGACGCTGAGTATATTGATCTGTAATGCGGAAAATCCCTGAGTGCATTGCTGCCTGTGCTCCATGCCTTTCTCCATGACATACTCCTTGGCAGACGCCATGCATGCACGAGAACATGCCAAACTGCATGGCTCAGTCCGTGAACCCGTGCCTGAATGCGTGCCCTTCTCCATGTCTGACTCCACGTCAGGGGAGGGGCACTTCGCCCTGGGCCACAAACTCCATGAGGACAGAAAGCCGATAGCGAACCGCGCTGCTGCCGGGCAGTTTGATATATTCCGGTGGTAATGAGGCATAGCGGCGCTGTTGCAACGCCCTGTCGGTAAGGCCAAGGTAGTTGGCGGCCTGCTTTTCGCTGAGCAGGATGTGGAAGGGGTCGTTCAGTACAGGGGTACAGTCTTTTTTTGTGGGTGAGGTTATCCTCGGTGTGCGGTTAGGCATTACATGCTCCTCACGGTATAGGGTGAAGGAGCCTGTAAAAGAAAGGCTCCCATCGGATTTGATGAGAGCCTAAAGGAAATTTTGGGGTATGCCAGTGAAAGCCTCAAATCGGCGCAAGGCTTTTTTTATAAGTTATTTGTATGAATTATTCTTGAGATGCCTCCCTGCCTGTCAGCTTGCAAAAGGCCGGGAGAAGCTTCCAAAACTTGAGAAGTGTGCTTGCGGGTAGCCCCGGAAGGATTTCGCCAAGTTCTTCCAAAAAAATTTCTTTTTTTATTACTTTTTCTGCTTCTTGCCCTTCTTCAGCTTTAAGCCTGACGGACTTTTCATCAATTTTACGATATTCTCTATAGAATAGGGGGATGACCTTTAATAGATATGTCGCCAACTTTTGGGAATCATTTTTTTGAATCCCCATATTTAATTTTTCAATTTCCGCAAGAATTAATTTTAGATTTGATTCTTCATCTTTTCCATGGCCACATTGAAGAATTTCATCTAAGTTTTTGAAACGCGGTTCAAATTTTTTTAACTCATCGCGGTCAAAAACTATTCTTGAAAAATCATATACCTGATGCCCATTCTTGAATGTTATGTCAGGGTAACATGTTTTTGGTGTGTATCCAGTTTCTTTAAAGTTTGAACTGTCAGTACACACTATTTTTGTTCCAGCAACACGAATATATGGCCTTGCAAAAACTTTATCTTCACTTATCAAAGTTTGCCTTATCAAAATAGATAGACATTCTTCCGATAGACCACGCCAGTATTTTAATATATCTGTTGCAGATATGGGGTCACAGAAAATTTTTTCTTCTCTTTTATGCCAAGGCTGTAATAGAGGTTCAACATAAACTACTGCAGTTCTCAAAAAAAAGCTGATGCACCTATGAAAAAATAAATATAGTAAATCTTTCATTTATTTCACCTATCAACAGAAATTATTGATAATAAAATACAATGAGGTGTGTATAGAGATTTTTCAGTCACTGACTTTGCATTGGCCGCGATTTGCGGCGAACTGCTGCGACCTATCTTCATCAGCAATACAATGACTTATTACCCCTTTCTCATCCAAGGGGGAAGACGCAAGGCACGTCTTGTCAAATTCGTGCATGCTCTTCTCATCAATGATGTCGTGCTCGTATAACCCTTGGGCTGTCTCGTGAATAGCAGCGGAAACATCGCTTTTATAAAGTTCTTTCATCGCGTTCTCCTCATTTCTGTCGGGTAGTGGCTGCAGAATACCGGAGATTTTTGAAGTAACAAGGATGCGGTGTTTATGTTCAATTTTCTCCGCAAAGTTTACGGCGAATCTTGCCTTTGAAGCGAATAGCTGGCATATTCACCGCAAGAGGTGCGGAGATTATGCGATATATTCACGAAAGGCCGGAATGGCCAACATTCCAATGGGACATTGCCCAACTGGCAGAGTCGCTTGCGGCCATACGCCACAAACAGGGCTTGCTTTTAGGCCGGATGAACGCTCTTGGCTTTTCTATCCGAGCTGAGGCCGGATTGGAGACTCTGACGCTGGATGTAGTGAAGTCCAGCGCCATAGAAGGAGAATCCCTTGATGCGGCGCAGGTGCGCTCTTCACTGGCTAGAAGGCTTGGTATCGACATCGGCGGACTTACGCCCGTGAGCAGAAACGTGGAGGGCGTTGTTGAAATGATGCTGGACGCCACACAACTCTATGCTGAACCGCTCACGGCTGAACGCCTGTGCGGCTGGCATGCTGCCCTCTTCCCTACTGGATACGGGGCGTCACGACGTATCACCGTGGGCGCATGGCGCAAGCCCGAAGCTGGCCCCATGCAAGTCGTCTCCGGTTACATCGGCCATGAAAAGGTTCATTTTGAAGCCCCGGCGGCTGAACGCCTTGATGGTGAAATGAGCCGCTTTCTGGAGTGGTTCAACGCACCTTTACAGCTTGACCCCGTGGTGAAAGCGGGCATAGCACACCTCTGGTTTGTAACCATCCATCCATTTGAGGACGGCAATGGGCGCATAGCCCGCGCCATTGCCGACTGTGCCCTAGCGCGGGCCGACGACTGCCCGCAACGCTTTTACAGCATGTCCGGGCAGATCGAGCGGGAGCGTAAGGAATATTACGATATTTTGGAACGTACACAAAAGAGCGGCTTGGACATCACGCCTTGGCTGAACTGGTTCCTTGGCTGCCTTGGGCGGGCCATTGAGGGCGCAGACGAGACTTTGGCCGCTGTCTTCCGCAAGGCCGCTGTTTGGCAACATGCCAATCAGCACCCGCTCAATGAACGGCAACGGAGTATTATCAATCGTCTGTTGGACGGGTTCGAGGGAAAACTGACGAGCGGGAAGTACGCCAAACTGGCAAAATGCTCACCAGATACCGCCTTGCGGGATATCCGGGAATTGATTGAATACGGCATATTGCGGCAAGGCGAGAGCGGCGGGCGGAGCACAAGCTACGAATTGGCAAGCGAGTACACCACAACCCGATGGCTTTGATCCGAGTGATTTCTTATGCTGCCCGCTCCGCGTTTTCCCCGACATTTTTCCCGACATTTTTCCCGACATTTTTCCCGACACTGGCATGACGGTTAACCAACAAAACGTTGCCCCATACGATTACTTGGCATCGGGAACGCCAAGAAAGTTGCCCACAGCTTCCGCCGCCCGCTTCAACGCCTCGTCTTCCAAATGCGCGTAGCGTTGCGTCAACGTGGGGTCTTTGTGCGTCAGCAGCTTTTGCACATGGGAAAGCGGGACGCCGTTGGACACGGCCACACTGGCAAAGGTATGCCGCAAGCCGTGCAGAGGGCGGAAGTCCTTGGGCAGTCCCGCAGCGGCCTTAATGGCGTTGACCTGTTTGTTCATGTCGATCATGCGGCTACGCCCATCCTTGCCGGGGAATACATATTCACTGCCGTTGTCGCCCACTTCCGCCAGTAAGTCCTTCACAGGCTGTGTGAGGGGAATCCGTTCATCCCTATTGCTCTTGGCCCCTTCCTGCTTCTCACCCACGATATTGATAAAGCCGTGCTCAAGGTCGATGTGCGCCCATTTGAGGCCGAAAAGCTCATTACGGCGCATCCCGGTATAGTAGGCCATGAGCATAAGCTGTCCTGCCTTGCGGTTAGGGGCCGCCTGAGCGGCCTCAATGAAGCGGGCGCGTTCTTCCTTGGTCAGCATTTCCGTTTTGACATTGTTGAGCTTGGGCATCTCAAAGTGCAGCCGTGACGGGTCTTGCCACGCGCACAGTCCTTTTTTAACGCCAAAATTGATGACGCGCCGTAAAAGCTCCAACACGTTCTTGGTGGTTCCGGCCTTCTTGCCGGATTTCAGGAGCTTCAGCCGCAAGGTGTCCACCATCTGCGTGGTTAGCTCTTCGGGTGATAATTTTGCAAAGCCGCTCAGGTAGTTTTTGAAGCGGTTTTCGTCGGTGACAATCCCTTTCAGGCCGGGGTTGTTTTCTTTGTAGGCTTCCCAAAGCTTGCCGATTGTCCAGCGTCTGGCCTCTGCCTGAGCCTTCTCAAGGCGCTGGCGGCGGCGCTCCGTGTTAGGCAGTGTGACGCCGTTGATGCGCTGTTCGCGTATCTTGGCGGCCTTGGCAACGGTCATGCGCTCAGATTCGCGCCCTACCTTTTCTTCCACCTTTTTTCCGTCAAGGCGGTACATGATATAATAGATTTTATCTGTCTTTTCGGTGGAAACGGCTTCGCCGGAAGAGGTTTTACTCTTGGCGCGCTGCTTGCCGAGGATGTAGAAGACGCCGACTTTGTCGGTCTGGTGGCGGGTAAGTGAAGCCATGCCGATTCCTCCGTGTGGAAGTGTTCAGCAATTTATTCCCACCATATTCCCACCAAGTCAAGTCGAAAACAAGGCCATAAGGTGGGAGCAAAACGTAAACATATTTCAAAAATATTCAATTATTTCGCTATAATTAGTATTCATTCGGATTCAATGGGAACTAATGAATGTAGTGCTCATAACCCGAAGGTCGTAGGTTCAAATCCTGCCCCCGCAACCAGATTTTTCAAGCCCTTACGGAGACGAGCCGTAAGGGCTTTTTTATTTGCCCTACCCTATTCCTACCGTCCGTTATTGCACGGTGCAGCACAGCAGACCTGCAATCTACCCAAGCGCTGTCTGGGCAATCGCGCAAGTACCCTCATTATGAAAAGCGCAACCAGCGCCAGCGCCCGGCGTTTCTCACCAGCCTACAGATAGGGAGAAAAAATCCAGCAGCCCGCATTGCGCAGCTTGACAGGCAGAGACAGCTTTTTCAGTTCTTCCGCCGTGATTTCCTTGCTCTTGCCGATGACCCGATCAATGTAGCCCGCGACCTCGCCGCAAAAACTTGTGTCGAATATTTCCATATTCAGCTCGAAATTGAGCCGCAGACTGCGCGTATCCAGGTTGGCCGAGCCGATCTGGCTGTAGTAGTAGTCTACGGTAAGCAGCTTGGTGTGCGCAAAGGGCGGCGGCTGATACCACACGCGCACACCCGCTTCCAGCAGGGTGGGCAGCAGACGGAACTGCGCCCAGTGGACGTAGAACAGGTTGTTCTTGGCCGGAAGCACCACCCGCACATCCACGCCGCGCTGTGCCGCGCTGCGCAAGGCCGACACAAAGCCGTGCGAGGGCAGGAAATAGGGCGTCATGATGCGCACAGACTGACGGGCCGCGTTGACCACGCCGCAATAGATATCGTTAAGCACATCGGCTTCGGAACCCGGCCCGTCCATGATGATACGGCAGCGGCTTTCACCGGCGGGCAGGGTGCTGGCCGGGGGCAGGGGAGTGTACTTGCCTGTGCAGAATCCCCAGTTGAGCAGAAAGGCCCGCCGCAACTGGTCCACAATGGGACCTTGGCAGTGGAAATGCACATCCTGAACATACTTGGTCTTTCCGGCGGAGATATTGTCGTCTGAAATATTCATGCCGCCGGTAAAGGCTGTATTGTCGCAAACGAGCATCTTGCGGTGGTTGCGCAGATTGATGCTGAAATTGGGCGGAAACAGGCGCGGCGGAAGGAACATGGCTACGCTTACTCCGCGTTCCGCCAGTTTTTTCCACGGTTTGCGCCAGGAATAAAGCATGCCGATGCCGTCTACCAGCAAACGCACGTCCACCCCGCGCTCTGCGGCTTCAGCCATGGCATTGCCAAAATCCGTGGCAGTCTTGCCCGCATTAAAAATGTAGGTGCAGAGAAAAACCTGCTCCTTGGCCTCGCGTATGGCCTTGAGCATGGCGGGATAGGCTTCGTCGCCATTGTGCAGGGGCGTCAGGGAGTTTCCCCCGCACAGGTGCTGTTCTGTCAGACGACGGCCAATGCTCTCCATGCTGATGATGTATTCCGGTACATGCTCGGGCGGCAGTTCGGGAAAAGGAGGGTGGGCATAATCCGGCTCAAGGGGTTCCTGTCGGCGCATCATGCGGCTGGCGTGGCTTTCTGCCCTGCTGATACCGAACGTGGCGTACAGAAGCGGCCCCACAAGGGGCAGCAGCAGGGCCGTCACCGTCCAGCCCAGAGCCGCCCGAGGGTCATGCTTTGTAAGCAGTGCATGGCAAACCGCGACCCAGGACAATATGTGCACGGCCACAAGGGCCAGCGTTTCCAACACTCCGGTAATCATTTAATATCCTTTGCAATTTTACCCGCAGGACGATTGCTGTACCTGGCGGCCGACACATTACCTGCCCTGATGATGCGGATTGAGCGCAATGCGGTTGCGCTCTACAGCCACGGCCAGCTCCGGCAACAGGTCGCGCAGGGCGCTCATGTCGTTGGCCTTGGCGGCACGCTCCACGCA
>NZ_JBAIYW010000360.1:0-7252 GCF_036763055.1 Desulfovibrio sp. 1214_IL3152
AGCCGGCCAACGGCTTGACCGAAGCGCCGCAGAGACCCTGTACTGCAAAGCCGACCTGCACACGCTTGCGCAGCTTGCCCATGCCATGCGCCTGCGCCTGCACCCGGACCCCGTGGTCACCTATGTGGGCGACCGCAATATCAACTACTCCAACGTCTGTGTGTGCGCCTGCCGTTTCTGCGCCTTTTTCCGCCCCCCGGACCACGAAGACTGCTACGTCATAAGCCGGGATGAAATGAGCAGTAAGGTGGAAGAAACCCTGGCCCTCGGCGGTACGCAGATACTGCTTCAGGGCGGCCATCATCCCGACCTGCCGCTGGAATGGTATGAGGACCTTTTGCGCTGGCTGCGGCAAACCTGGCCGCAACTGCATATTCATGCCTTTTCGCCACCGGAAATCTTCTTCTGGTCTGAAAAGTTCAATCTTTCCGTCAGCGAAGTGCTGCGCCGCCTGAAAGAGGCGGGCCTGCACTCCCTGCCCGGCGGCGGGGCGGAAATTCTGCATACCGGCGTACGCGCCCAGGTCTCGCCCAACAAATGTACGGCTGAACAATGGCTCGGCATTATGGAAGAGGCGCACAAACTGGGCCTGCGCACCACCGCCACAATGATGTTCGGCCATGAGGAAAAAGCTTCGCACAGGCTGGACCATCTTTTTGCGGTGCGCGAGGTTCAGGACCGCACGCACGGCTTCACCGCGTTCATCCCCTGGACGTTTCAGCCCGCCCACACACGCATCGAGGTGAACCCGCTGCCGGCCCCGGCCTATCTGCGCCTGCTGGCTGTCTCTCGCCTTGTGCTGGACAACGTACCCAACATCCAGGCATCCTGGGTAACTATGGGACCGCAAGTGGCCCAACTGGCGCTCTTCTACGGAGCCAACGACTTCGGTTCCCTGATGATCGAAGAAAACGTGGTGGCTGCGGCAGGCGTGTCCTATCACATGAACCGGGCCGACATCCACAAGGTTATCCGCGCTGCGGGCTTTACCCCCGTGCAGCGCACCATGGACTATAAGGCTGTGGAACCGCAGCCTGACGTAAATCTGTAACAGGGCTGACCACAGCGGGAATAAGCCGCGGGCGGATTTTGACAGCCGCCCGCAAATTTTCCCGCGTGGAATTTTTGCGGCGTTGCGCGCGAGGCAGACGCCGCCCACCTCGCCCACCTCGCCCACCTCGCCACCTCAAAAAGGGGTATCGCCATGACCAGCGTCACGCCGCAGCCGGTACTGCGCATGGGCCGTATAGGCTATCTCAATGTGCTGCCTATCTATCACCCCCTGGAAGCGGGCCTGCTGCCCCACGATTTTGAACTGGTATCCGGTCCGCCCGCCCTGCTCAACAACATGATGGCTCGCGGCGAACTGCACGTTTCATCCACATCCTGCTTTGAATACGCCAGCCGCCCCGAACGCTATTATCTGGTGGAAGACCTTTCCATCGGTTCGCGCGGGCCGGTCATGAGCGTGCTTCTGCTTTCGCGCGTCCCCCTGGATCAGCTGGACGGCGAAGAGATTCTCATCAGCGGTGAAACGCACACTTCCGTGGCCCTGCTGCGGCTGCTCATGCGCGACCGCTACAAGCTTGATGTCAGGTATGCCACCGGACAGGTCACCCCCGCCGTGCGCAGCGACAAGCCGCCCGTCGCCTTTCTGGCTATTGGCGACGAGGCCCTGCGCCTGCGCAATCATCCGGACTATCCCTACCGCCTTGACCTGGCCGAGGCATGGCGTGACTGGACTGGCCTGCCTTTTATTTTCGGATTATGGGTGGTGAGCCGTACAGCGGCAGACGCGGGCCTGTTTGCCAGCGACCCCGGCGAACTGCTGCGGCAGGGGCGAAGCTGGAGCTTTGCCAATATGGATGTGATCCTTGACCTGACAGCCCACGGCTGCCCGCTGAACAGGGACGAACTGGCCTTTTACTACAGCAAGGGGCTTGTCTACAGCCTGGGTGAGGAAGAACAGCGCGGCCTCATGCTCTTTTATGAAAAACTGGCTGCCGCCGGGATGATCCCCGCTGCCCCCCGACTGGATTTTTTCAGGCTGTAGCCTGACACGCCCCAACTGTACGCCAGATACGGTCAGCCCGGGCCGATCCCGACCCGGCCAAAGCGCGGCACAAGGCATCAAGATATGACAAAGAGGCTCCCTGCACGGCAGGGAGCCTCTTTGTCATAAAAGTATGCCGCATCAACGCAGGCAACACCAATGCAGGCCGTGCAGACGCAGACCGCGCATGGAGGTATTTACAGCTTTTTCGCCAGCAGTTCGTTGACCAGAGCCGGATTGGCCTTGCCCTTGGTGGCGCGCATGATCTGGCCCACAAAAAAGCTGATAAGCTTGGTCTTGCCGCCCCTGTAGGCTTCCACTTCGGCAGGGTTGGCGGCAATAACAGCATCCACGGCCTCTTCCAGCGCCGAGGAGTCGGATATCTGCACAAGCCCTTTTTCTTTCACATAACTTTCCGGCATGACGCCGGTTTCAAACAGGTCGCCAAAAATATCATTCGCAATCTTGGAACTGATCAGTCCCTGGTCCACAATGCGCACCAGTTCCGCCAGAGCTTCGGGCTTCATGTTCCATGCGGCCGGATCCGCCGCACTGACGCCCCGGCTGTTGCATTCGCGCAACAGCGGACCAAGCATAAAATTTGCCGCTTTGCGGGCGTCGGAAAGACCGGCTGCGGCCTCAAAGAAATCCGCCAGACCACGGCTTTGCACCAGCACTTCAACTTCCGCCGCAGGCAGACCGGTCATCTGCACAAAACGCGCCGCCCTGGCCTTGGGCAGTTCGGGCAATTCGGCTTTCCAGCGCTCCATTTCCGATGTGGAAATCTCTATGGGCAAGATATCCGGGTCGGGGAAATACCGGTAGTCGTGCGCCTCTTCCTTGCTGCGCATGGAGGCGGTTATGTTTTTTACCGCGTCGTAAAGGCGCGTTTCCTGCACGACTTTTTCGCCATCGTCCAGAAGATCCTGCTGCCGCGCCATTTCACATTCAATAGCGCGCTGCACGTTGCGGAACGAGTTGAGATTTTTCAGCTCCGTGCGTGTGCCGAACTCCCTGGCCCCTACGGGGCGCAAGGAAACGTTGGCATCACAGCGAAAACTGCCTTCTTCCATATTGCCGTCGCACACACCAAGATAGGTGACAATGGCATACAGGTCCTTGAGGTACGCCACGGCTTCAGCCGCAGAACGCATATCGGGATCAGAGACAATTTCCACCAGCGGCGTGCCGGCCCGGTTCAGGTCCACGTAGCTGAGGTTCTCTCCCTGGGCATGTATGTTTTTACCCGCGTCGTTTTCCATATGAATACGGGTAATGCCCACCCTTTTGCGCTCGCCGTCCACCTCAATATCCAGATGGCCGTGCTCGCAGATGGGCAGCTCGAACTGCGAAATCTGATACCCTGCGGGCAGATCGGGATAAAAATAGTTTTTGCGCGCGAAAATGGAACGCTGATTGATGGTGCAGCCTGTAGCCAGACCCACCAGCGTGGCAAAATGTATGGCCTGCCCGTTGGGTACGGGCAGCGCACCGGGCATGCCGGAGCAGACTTCGCACACATTGGAGTTCGGAGGCTGGCCGAAGGTGGTCGGGCAGGAACAGAACAGTTTGGAGGCCGTAGCCAGTTGCACATGCACTTCCAGGCCGATAACGGCTTCATAGACGGCCATAAGTCAATTCACTCCCTGTAAAGTAATCAGCTCTGATGAGGAATGCTCGCGTCAAAATATTTGCCCACCCCGTATTCTCCCCTGCGGAAGAAAAGCCTGGGCTCAGGGCCGATGAGCTGCATCTCACGGTTTTTGCTCTGCACATCAAGCGCGATGCGCATTTCTTTGGTGCAGCCCGTCGAGTAGGTAGAATCCTTTCCAGACCATTGCGGAGGCACCTTTCTCCCCAAAAGGGCGAAGCTTTCCTCAATATCTTCAACAGTCTGAAAACGCCACACATCTATGAGACCGCTGCGCTGCACACGTTCCCACATATACATGAGGTCATCCCCGTCCATGCCTTCGATAAAATGCTCGGCGGGGTTGATAATCAAAATATTATCCATTTTTTTACGCAGATTGTCTACAAAAGCATGCACAAGGCTGATGGCCGTTGACGTCTCGCCGGGTATGCTGCCGATAACGCAGCTATAGAACATGATGGTCCGCCCCTGGTCCTTGGCCTCACGCATACCCGCAATGATATGTTCGGCCTGGGCCGCAATGGCGTCTTCACTGAATTTACGCGCCCCTCGGGCGTGTTTGCGCAACCTGATATGAAAGCCGTTGCTGTCGCGCCAGTAACAGACAATATCGCGCGTGAACTCCTGGCTGGTTCCCAGCAGCACGTCCGCGGCGCGCCAACCTTTGCCGAGGATCAGGTCCGCCTCTTTCCAGGCCCGTGAAAACGTGACCGACACACGGTACAGGTTAAGCCTTTCACGTGTACCGTCCCCGATCACCACAAGCCGGTGCTCACGCAGGTGGCGGAGCAGGTCGTTCTTGCTCAGCTTGTTTTGGCGCAACACTATGCCGCCTCGCAGCCAGGGCCTGAGCGACGGGTCTGTTTCCACATCATCAAGCGTCGGCGCAAAAAAATAAAAGCCGGACTTCACCGCGAAAATAACCCTGTGGCCCATGCGGATAAGGCTTTGCGCCATAACAAGGTCAAACAGAACACCACCATCAGCGTCGCACAAAAACAGCACCGTGCCGGAACGTCCGGCATTGGCCTCAAAATAAAGGCGCAGACTTTCGCAGTTTGTCTGGGCTTCTTCCATGGCCCTGCGCGCTTCTTCGCCCGAGGGCGGCTTTTCAAGCCAGTCCCGGGACATGGCCGAAAGACAGAGCAGCCGCGCCATTTCCACATAGTCCATACTGCGACGCGCTATGGAAATTCCCCTGGGTACGGGTCCGCCCGGCATGGCCTCAAGATTGTCATGAATTTCTGGCAGGGCCAGCATTTCCTGCTGGCAGAGGGTGGATTCGCGGCGGCGGCCTTCCCACGGATCGTCCGTCATATGGCCCTGGGCCAGCACAAGGCTGGTCATGCGTTTGACAAGGCGCGAAGGAATAAGGGTATGCTGCCCGATGTACTGGGAAAACCGGTAGCGGCAAAACTGCAAAATGCGCCGCCGCTGCACCTTGTCAGGCACAAACGAGCGTACCAGACGCGTGATAATGCGCCATGAACGGTTATACTGGTTGCGCAGTTCGGCTGAAGGGGCGTCGGCACAGAGCATTAAAAAAGTTGCGTCCGAGCAGGGCAAATACACCTGATCCTGATCCATATGCAGCATAAAAGCCATCTGTTCCGGACTGGCTATGATATCGGGATTCATGCGGTACGCAAGATTGTTATCCATAAGCATGCTGTAAAGCCATGCGTCAAAGCGGACATTCTGCCCCAGACGGATATCGCACACCTTTGCCGGCGCAAGAGCCTTGTTCACGACATTTCCCCCGTGCAGTTGTCCACAGCCCCCTGCAAAACAAAACCCCGGCTTCGCAGGCGCTCGAAAAAGCATGTGCCTTCTCCCATAAAGCGCACCGCTGCGGGCAGGCCGGAAATGCGCACAAGATCGCCTTTTTCCAGCTTGTGGCCTTCCTGACCGTCCACCGTAAGATAACAGTCTGTGGAACCACGCAAAATTTGAAGCTCTATGTCTGTCGATCCGGGAAAAACCATGGGCGAGATTGTATTCAGAAAAGGACACACCGGCGTGAAGCCGATGGCGTCCATTGAAGGATAAAGAAGCGGACCGCCTGCTGATACGCTGTAGCCCGAACTGCCCACAGGCGTACACAGTATGATGCCGTCGCTGCGCAACGACCCCATATGCAGCCCGTCAACCCGGATATCAAGGCAAACCAGCCTGGACAGCGCGCCACGGCTGACGACCACGTCATTGACCGCCGCCCCTGCCTGAATCTCTTCGCCGTCGCGCGCAAGCGACCAGCTGAGCGCCATGCAGGCACGAACCGGCTCATGTCCTTCCAGGCATTCGGCAAGCTTTTCCTGCCAGTTTTCCGGCTGGGCATCTGTAAGAAAACCCACGCGCCCGAAATTGATGCCCAATACCGGCACATTGTTGCCCACAAGACGCCGGGCTACGCCGAGCATGGTGCCGTCGCCGCCAAGCACCACAACAAAGTCAAGGGTACCCGTGCAAAGGGACAAATCCTGCCCGGCCTCTACCAGATGTGCTTTGTGACCACGCTCTTCCAGCCACGAGCGGATTTCTTCACCCAACCGGGCGGCGCGTTCGTGGCGGGCCTTGCAGACCAGTAGAATGTGGCGCTTGTATTGATTTTGCATAAGATGACAATTTACGTTATCAAGGCTCTTATCGCAAGCCCGCCGGCCTTGCTTGTCAGGGCCGACGCTTTGACATATGAACAGAACCTTCCTGGTCAAAATCCAACAACAAGGCCGCGTGAGCCATGAACGACAGCGCTCTTGACATTATAACCTCCCACGCGCGCGACGGCGCCCGGTTGAGGGAAAGTTTTTTTGCGGAACAAGCGCCCATGCTGCGGGAAACCGCCCTGCGTCTGGCAGCCTGCCTGGCGCAGGGCGGAAAAATTCTGCTCTGCGGCAATGGCGGCAGCGCGGCGGACGCGCAGCATCTTGCGGCGGAATTTGTAAACCGTTTTCTTATGGACAGGCCCGCCCTGCCTGCCCTGGCCCTTACAACCGACACCTCGGCCCTTACCGCCATCGCCAACGATCTGGATTTCAGCCAGGTATTTTCGCGTCAGGTGGAGGCGCTGGGTCGCAAGGGAGATATTCTTGTGGGCATATCCACGTCCGGCAACAGCCCCAATGTGCTGGCCGCCCTTGAGGCTGCCCGGCGCATCGGCATGCTCACGCTGGGCTTCACGGGCAGAGGCGGAGGGCGCATGGCCCCGCTCTGTCACATGCTTGTGGACGTAGCAAGCCCGAGCACGCCTCTTATACAGGAAATCCATATTACTGCCGGACATTTACTGTGCCAGCTGACTGATTATTATCTTTTTGAAAATGTGGCGGCACTTGCGCCCTATTTGCACGCAGACACCGTAAACGAGGATTGATCATGCCCATCTATGAGTACAGTTGCGAAAAATGCAGCCGGGATTTTGAAGAACTGGTTTTTGACGATACTTCTCCGGCCTGCCCGCATTGCGGCTCTCACGCAACCCACAAGCTCATGTCCTGCTGCGCCCGCCACGGCGGTTCCCAGCAGGGCGACTATGCGCCCACGTC
>NZ_JBAIYW010000567.1:0-7232 GCF_036763055.1 Desulfovibrio sp. 1214_IL3152
CTGCGTCAGCGGGCCTCAAGGCTGGCCGAGCGCGATGATGCCACTGCCCGCGCCGAACTGGCCGTGCTTGAAACCATGGGACCGGAACATATCGCTGAGGAATGGCTGTCGGCCGCGCTGCATCCCGAACTGCCCGATCTGGATTGTCCGCCCCCGCCGGAGGAAATGCCGCACCTCATGCGGCTTTCCGTACTGGAGCTTACGCGGGAGCTTGTGGAACTGACGCCGGGCTATCGCCTGGTGCTGTGCACCTCCGGCCTGAGTGTGGAAGACGTGGCCGAGCTGTTGTGGGATTCCAGGGGCAACATCACCCATCTGGAAATTTTTAACATGAAAAGCTGGATGGAGCGGCAGCAGGCCAACCTCAAGCCCATCAGCGAACTGCAGCAGGCGCTCAATGAGGGGCTCGGCCCGCGGGTGAAGCAGATCATACGGCAGATGGTGCGCCGCATGCGCACCGTGGACGAAGAGCGGGCCGCCAAGTTTCGCGACATCCTGCATAACGTGCCAAAACTGTGGGAACACTACCGCCATAAGCCCCTGGGTTCGCGCCTGGGTACAAGCTCCGCAAGCCGTATTACCTACGGCATGGGCTTTGCCATCAAGGACACCCTGCCCAGAAAAGGCCGCCCGGCCCGCCGGTACAGGGGGCGGCAGCTGTTTGAGATTCCCATCTGCTCGCCGGTGGAAGAGGTGCTCAGCTATACCAAGCCGCGCAACCCCTCGATCTGGCAACGTGCGGCCTCATACCTGCGCTGGTTGCCCGGTTGCAGCCACCTGGGGCTTGAGTGCCGTAAAGCGTGGAAAACCGCCAGCGAAGATTTTCATGTGTGCGGCCAGGGCAATATCATGAATCTCGGCGGCCTCAGCCCCGCAGTGGGCAACAACCTGCTTGGCAAAAAAAAGGATCAGGCCGGCGCCGCAAAGCCGGGGGCGGCCTATCTGAACAGCTCGTTCTGTAACTGGCTCAAAGTGCTGCTGGGCTTTGTTCCCGCCTTTTTCTCCTTTTTGTATACGCAGGACTGGTGGGTTCTTGCCTGGGGCGGCACATTTATCTGGTTCGGCATCACAGGGGTGCGCAACGTGGTGCAGATGGTACTGGCCGCCAAAGGGGCCACTCGCGATACCCTTATTCACTGGCGGGATCAGGTCAGCGTAAACCGTTTATGCGATTCGCTCATGTATACGGGCATTTCTGTTCTGCTGCTCGAAGTCATGGTGCGCGTGTGGCTGCTGGACAGAACTTTCAATATCACCGTGGCCCAAAGCCCGTGGACGGTCTTTACCGTCCTGAGCATCATCAACGGATTTTATATCTGCGCGCACAACGTGTTTCGCGGCTTCCCCAAAGAGGCGGCCATCGGCAACCTTTTCCGCAGTGTGTTGTCCATTCCTGTCTCTTCCCTGTACAATTCGCTTTTGTACTATGGGCTGCTGGCATGGGGGGTCGCCACCCCGGAACTCTACCTTGTACCCAGTGCCGCCGTGGTTTCAAAGATGTCTTCGGATTCCGTGGCCGCGCTGATCGAAGGCTACGCCGACAGCCAGGTAAACCTGCGCATGCGCCGGTGGGACTACAGAAGCAAGCTCAATAATCTCTTTGACTGCTATACGAGGCTGGAGCTGCTTTTTCCGCATGAAGACGCCCTGATCAAGCTGGCCCGGCCCGGCGGCCTTCAGGGCAGCGGCGGGGCCAAGGGCAAGGATCTGGAACGCGCGTTCATCGTCAATGCTCTGGACCTCATGTACATATGGTTTTACCAGCCCCGGGCGCAGGACGCCTTTCGCCAGATTACGAGGGCCATGCCCGAGGCCGACCGCAACGTGCTGGCGCGTTCGCAGCTGGTGCTGACCCGTGAGCGAGAAATAAGCCAACTCCTGGTGGACGGACTTTTGGGGCGGAATTTTTCGCGCCCGCTGGCCTTTTTTCTGGACAAGCGAAAGGCGTACCTGCGTCGCCTGAGCCGCATGTGCCGCCCCGGCAAGATGCGTGAACCAGGTATGACGCGGGCGGACAGGGCAAAAAAAAGGTCGTCGCCCGTTAAAAGTCAGAGCGTGTAACGCTTCAAGCGCGCACACGGTTTTGCTTATGCCGTCTGCGCGGCGTGCGGCCCAAATGAAGACAGTTGGGGGCCTGTCAGGATGCGTTCCCTGCCAGGCCCCCTCTGCGTAGCTTCATCCGTACCATCGGCTTCTCCCGATACTCCACTGCCTTGGGCATTGCCGTCAGAGCAATTCCACTTTGAAATTGCTCTGGCGGCTGCGTGAGCAGTCGCCCGCCGCAAAGATGCAAGCGCAATTTACTTGCGCGGTTAAGCATCGAAGCGAGCGTGACTTAAACTTTGAGAATGTACATTCTCAAAGTTAATCTGCTCTAGCTGATCGTTGCCCAGACATTCCCGCCCGTTGCCCAGTCATCACCCCGCTCACCGCCCATCCCCTACGCGTTGTCCGGCTGCTCCCCACTCGTTGCACGCCCGCTGCCTACCTTCTCTGCCAGGCCTGCGCGGCCTCTGTCGTGAAAGTTTCTCTCTTTGCTCTCGTGGCTTCTCGCCGCATCGCGCAATGCAACGGCAAGATCGCCAGAGCGGGAGATCGTTACCGATCAGGACAACAGACAGAAAAATATGGCGGCGGTGTGCCGTGTCGCAATCGCCTCCTGCATAAGCCGGATCGTTGTTAAGGGGTATCCCCATTGGAGGGGAGGAAAGTGGGAAAAACTGTTGCATTCCTGTGCGGTAAAGCCTCTGACATATGTTATGACAGCGTTGAGAATGTATATTCAGCAATGATCAAGCATTTTTTGATCTGATAATTCATGTAATCCATTGCGTGAAACAGTGCGTCATGCCGGGGGAAGTCCATCTTGGCACGTGCGTAAGGCCATGTATGTGCGGCCGGGGGGTGGACCTGTCTGTCCCGTTGGAAGGCATGGGGGAGGGGGACGTTTTTGTTTTTTCTTTTCAGCGGGTTGATCACGCTTTCTCTTTTTTGGGTGAACAATCAAACAATGTATTATTGTGCAAAAAGGAACTATCTATACTGAGTTGTGTAAAAAATAACATGTATTGGTATGAAAAATAACTATACAAATTACTTTTACATTATGCTTCAAGATGCTTGCATTGAATTTTTTGATGCTGTATTCTTTTTTGCAAGGTTATTTCCTTATCACTGCGGTACAAGGGTGGTACATGTCGTGAGATTGTATCCGCATAACGTTAGGAGTCGCATATGAGTACGGAGCTTAAGAGCATGCACATGGGGCAGGTCACGTCTTTCTTTATCCCCAATGTTACTCTTGTGGGCGAAGGGTGTTCCAAGGAAATTCCCGCCCGTCTCAAAAACATCAACGGCAGCAAACCGCTGATCGTTACGGACCAGGGTATCGTCAAGGCTGGCATTCTCAAGCAGATTACCGGCATTCTTGATGCAGCCAAGATGCAGTACGCCATTTACGACCAGACCGTGCCCAACCCCACTGATCATAACGTGGACGCGGCCTTCGAAATGTACAAGAAAGAAAAGTGCGACAGCCTCATCACGCTCGGCGGCGGCAGCTCGCACGACTGCGGCAAGGGCGTGGGCTTTCTTGCGGGTAACGGCGGCAAGATTCATGACTATGAAGGCGTGGACAAGTCCACCAAGCCCTTCCCGCCCTACGTGGCCGTCAACACCACGGCCGGTACCGCTTCCGAAATGACCCGTTTCTGCATTATCACCGACACCTCGCGCAAAGTGAAAATGGCTATTGTTGACTGGCGTTGTACGCCCGGCGTAGCCATTGACGATCCGTTGCTCATGATGGGCATGCCCCCGGCCCTCACCGCCGCCACGGGTATGGACGCCCTGACCCACGCCGTTGAAGCGTACGTGTCTACGGCCGCTACGCCCATGACTGATGCCTGCGCTGAAAAGGCTATGGAATTTATCAACCGCTACCTGCGTCGCGCCGTGGCTAACGGCCAGGACAAGGAAGCCCGCGAAGGCATGTGCTACGCCCAGTATCTGGCCGGTATGGCCTTCAACAACGCAAGCCTCGGGCATGTGCACGCCATGGCCCACCAGCTTGGCGGCTTCTATGACCTGCCGCACGGCGAATGCAATGCCATTCTGCTGCCCCACGTTTGCGAATACAACCGCATGGCTACCCGCCGCCGCTTCGGCCGCATTGCCCGTCTGCTGGGCGAAATCACCGACGGTCTGAGCGCTGACGAAGCCTCTAAAAAAGCCATTTGCGCCATTAATACCCTGTCTTCTGATGTGGGTATTCCCGAAGGGCTCAAGGCTCTTGGCAAAAAGTACGGCAAGGACGTGAAAGAAGCGGACATCCCCACCATGACCGCCAATGCGCAGAAAGACGCCTGCGGTCTTACCAATCCCCGCACCATGACCGACGCCGCTGTGGCCGCCATTTACAAGGCTGCCATGTAGGTTCCTGACAGTGTTTTGCGGCCCCGCCCCTGGGGCGGGGCCGCAAAAAGCACAAAAAAGGCCGCCCATTTTGGGCGGCCTTTTTTGTGTGGCAAATATTCTGTGCTGTTAACGCGTCACTTTGGCAGATGCCAAGGCAGGCGTACATGTAATTATACTAGAGTCGATTAACTTTGAGAATGGCATTCTCAAAATCTACTTCGATGCTTAACAGCGCAAATAAATTGTCCTTGCGCCTTCCGCTGCGGGCGCCTGCTCACACAGTCGCCAGAGCAATTTCAAAGTGAAAATGTTCTAAATAAGCTTTAACCGGCGCAGTACGCCTTCGAGTTTTTCCTTGGCTGCCGCGCTCATGGGGCAGAGCGGCAGGCGCAGGCCGGCTTCCATCTTGCCCATAAGGTTCAGGGCCGTTTTGGCCGGGATGGGATTGCTCTCGATGAACATGGCTTCGTGCAGAGGAAAAAGCTCATGATGGATGCGCGCGGCTTCGGCAATATCGCCCTTGTTGAAGGCGTTGCACATGGCGGCCATGCGCCCGGGTACGATATTGGACGTGACGGAAATAACCCCTTTGCCGCCCAGAGCCATGAGGGGCAGGGCCGTGAAGTCGTCGCCGGAAAGAACGCTGAAGCCCGCAGGACAACTGGACAGGGTTTTGCTGCCCTGGGCCATGTCGCCGGTGGCTTCCTTGACGCCCACGATGTGTGAAAATTCTTTCGCCAGGCGGGCCAGGGTTTCGGGCAGCAGGTTACAGCCCGTGCGGCCAGGCACATTGTAGGGAACAAGGGGCATTTCCACGGCTTCGGCGATGGCCTTGTAGTGGCGGTACAGCCCTTCCTGCGTGGGTTTGTTGTAGTAGGGGGTGATGAGCAGGGCGCCGTCTGCCCCGGCTTTTCGGGCAAAGCGGGTCAGGCGTATGGCTTCTGCCGTATTGTTGGACCCGGCCCCGGCCAGTACGGGAACGCGGCCCTTGGCCTGATCAATGCAGATTTCAATGACCCTTTCGTGCTCTTCGTGGCTGAGCGTGGCGGATTCGCCGGTAGTGCCGCAGGGAACCAGGCCGTGGATGCCTTCCGTAATCTGGAATTCGATGAAATTTCGGTAGGCTTCCTCGTCCAGGGCCTCATCCTTGAACGGGGTGACCAGCGCTGTCAGTGCACCTGAAAACAGCATAACAAACTCCTTGGCGCGCCCTGCGCGCCCATGGATGGCCGAGCACCTAGACGTGAAGGGCTGGCCTTCACGCGGTTCGGCTCGGGTGGGCGGCAAGGCCGCGTTATGCAACAATGCCTATTGATTGATAAATTCTTTCAGTTCCTTGCCGGCGCGGAAGAAGGGCAGACGTTTCGAGGGTACGGTGACGCTTTCACCCGTTTTGGGGTTGCGGCCTGCGTAGCCTTCGTACTCTTTGATTTTGAAGCTGCCGAAACCGCGTATTTCAATACGCTCGCCGGCAAGAAGGGATTGTTTCATGGCGTCAAAAAAGGTGTTGACCACCATGGACGCATCATCAAAGGGAATGTTGGTTTCGTCGGCCAGCGCCTTGATAAGTTCGCTCTTGTTCATCACGCCTCCGTGACTGCGTTTGTTGCCCGCAAAGGCATTCTGCCTGAAACAGCGGTGTTCGTCCACTATCTTGAAGATATTGCTGGCGATTCTGCCGTGTCGCCTCGCGCTGTCAAAGTGCTTTGTCGCCTGAATGCCAAGGGCTAACGATAGGCATCTAGTATTAATTCATCTCTATACTTTTTATGCAACAAGGTAAACAGTTCGCGCGGTTTTTAGGCCGTCTTCCTCATTCTTTTGCGGCTACGGCCTGCAGCACCTTTCTCGGCGCCAGCCAGTCGGCCATGCCGAGGCGCAGCCTTTGCAGGCGTGCTGCCAGGCTTTGTATGTCCTGGGCCGCGGGGCTGCCGGGGGCCATGCGCATGAGCGGCTGCTGGCGGCACACGGCTTCGGGAAGTTTTTTGTCGTCGCGGATATGCCCCAGCAAGACCGGTTCAAGATGCAGAAAATGGCGACAGGCCCCGTGCAGTTTGTCAAACGAAGCCTTGGCTTCGCTTGCGGAAGCAACCTGGTTGACCACCACCATAAAATCCTGCAGCCCGTAGCGGGCGTTGAGCACCTTGATGAGAGCGTAACTGTCTGTGAGCGAAGTCGGCTCGGGAGTAATGACGACAATACGCATGGTGGCAAGGGCGGCAAAGGTTTGCACCGTGCCGGAAATGCCCGCGCCCACGTCCATAAAGACAAAATCGTATTTATCCAGTTCCGGCTCAAGGCGATCCAGCAGCATGTTCCGCGTGTCGGGCTGGAGTTCGGTAAGTTCCGGCACGCCGGAGGCCGCAGGCAGCACGTCAAAGCCCGTGGCTTCAACCTGATAGAGCACGTCGCTTATGCTGGCTTCGCCAAGCAGGGTATTCTGCAGGTTGCCTTCAGGGGTGATGCCCAGCAGAACATCCAGATTAGCCAGGCCCAGGTCACAGTCCATCAGCAGGTTTTTAAAACCCATCTGGTATAGGGCGCAGGCCATATTGAGCGTTATGTTGGTCTTGCCGACTCCGCCCTTGCCGCTCAGCAGGGCCACGCTCAGGGTTTTATTTGCCATCAGTTGTTTCTCCCGAAAAAAAGGAAGCGTTTTTCGCTGGAATGTACAAGGCTTGCGCGCTCTTCCAGGCTGGCGCTGTCTGCAAGGCAGATCCGGCCGGAATTTTGCTGCTGTGTTTGCAGCAGCGCCTCTTGCAGGGCGCCGCGCGCCTTTGCCAGCAGGGCTTCGGCGGTAATGGCGCTGCCGGCAT
>NZ_JBAIYW010000643.1:0-7125 GCF_036763055.1 Desulfovibrio sp. 1214_IL3152
TCGCCGGCCTTTGCGGCACGGGCTTTACGCGCGTGATCACCTTCTGGGCCGGGCCAGTTCTGTCGCAGGATGGCCTCCAGATCAGGCAGTTTAGCCCCTTCCGGAGCCAGCACACGCACACGCGCCTGCCGGGGATTAAGCCACTGCTCCAGGGCCTTCGCCAGTTGAGGCACATCCACATTGCGCTGGGCAAAGCGCAGGTTCATCTCGGCCTGTTTGCCGCCCAGCTCAAACTGCACAGTACCGAGCCACGAGGCAAGGCCGTTGAGCGTTTCACCTGCCCTGTCCATATTATCCTCAAGGTTGAACCTGGCCCTTTCAATGGCTTCGGGCTTGAACTGCGCGGCCTTGAGCGCCGCCATATCCCTGGTCAGTTCGCGCCAGAAAGGCTCCACCTTGTCCACATCAAGCTGGGCGCTCAGATAGACGAGACCGGCGCGGGACAGGCTCATATTGCCCATGCCGATACTGTCCACCATCTGCTTTTCATATTTGAACTTGCGGTACAGCTCCGAAGTGCCGTCGCCGCCCAGGAGATAGCAGAGCACATCCAGATCCACAGAGCGCAGATCACGCAGGCCCGGCACGGGGAAAGCCATGCCCATGTAAACCTTGCTCCAGGGTCCGTAAATAATCTCTACCTGCGGCCCGCCAGGGGCATCGGCCAGATCCACGGGCTGGGGTTCGGCAAGGTCGCCGTTATTTGTCAGACCGCCGAAAAGTTTTTGGCTGTAGGCCAGTACGGCTTGTGGGTCAATGTCGCCCGCCACCAGCAGCAGCATGTTTTGCGGCTGATACCAGTGCCGCACATACGCGCGCAGGTCCTCTGCCGTGACCGCCCTGATGGTGTCCTTGAAGCCGATGATGGGCCGCCCGTAAACGGTGTTTTGCAAGGCAGAAGTCTGCAGGCTTTCAAACAGCCTGCTCATGGGCGAATCCTGGTCGCCCTCAAGCTCGGAAATGACCACTTCCTTTTCAGATTCCAGCTCTTTTGGATCCAGCGAAGGCTGAAAAGCCATTTCCTTGACCACATCCATGCCGGTGCGCCAATGCGCGGCGGGCATATCGGTCATGTACCAGGTCTTGTCAAAGCTGGTGGCGGCGTTAAGGTAACCGCCCAGCGCTTCCACGTCCTGAGCCACCTGCCCTTTCGGCCTGTGCTCCGTTCCTTTGAACACCATATGCTCAAGCAGATGGCTTATGCCCGCCTGAGCAGGCTTTTCATTGGCGGAACCGGTACGCACATACAGGCGCGTAGCTACCAGAGGAAAACGCGCATCCTTCACAATATAGACGGTAAGCCCGTTGGGCAGACGCGTAAGCACCCCGCTGTCATCCCCCTGGGCTGATTCATTACTGGCCGCGATTACCGGGCAGGCCAGGGCAAGCAGTAATGCCAGGGCCGCAAAAGAAAAAAAATGCCGCATGAAACCTCCTGCGTTGCGGGCCTGACGCTCCCGTCTGCCCGCTGTTATGATGAGGGCCGCTGCCGCGCAGGGAAAGACGCGGAAACTGGGCCGTGCAGGGATACAAAAAAGCGGGACTTTCCAGCCCCGCTTTTCATAGTAGTTCTCAAAACGCCCGGAAGCAAGGGGAATACCCCGCCGGTCCCGGCATCAGGCCCCGATGTAAAGCATCGCGCCTTTACTATTATACTGTTTCAAAGTGTTATGGCGCCCGTTGCGGCGCTCACGAAAGCAACCATCAGGCGCTGCTGTCTTTGTTCCTGAGCACTTCGGCCCACGGAAAGCTGACTGCGCCGTGACGGCGCGCTTCGGCCCACGCAGCCGCAGAACAGTTTCAGGATGAAACCGCTCTAGCCCCCCAGATAGGCTTCCTTGACCCTGGGGTTCTCCAGCAGTTGCCTGCCGGGGCCTTCCAGCACCACACGCCCCACTTCCAGAATATAGGCATAGTGCGCCACTGAAAGGGCCGCAAAAGCGTTTTGTTCCACCAGAAGTACGGTTTTACCGTCGGCATTGATGCGCTTGACGATCTCAAAGATCTCGCGCACCAGCAAAGGCGCCAGCCCCAAGGAAGGCTCGTCCAGCATGAGCAGGTCAGGACGGCTCATAAGCGCCCTGCCCACGGCCAGCATCTGCTGCTCGCCGCCGGAAAGCGTGCCGCCTTTCTGCCAGTTCCGCTCCTTGAGCCGGGGAAAAAGCGTATAAACCCACTCTATATCGTCGGCAATTTCCCCTCGGTCACTGCGGGAATACGCCCCGAGCATCAGGTTTTCGGCAACTGTCAGGTGGGGCAGGATACGCCGCCCCTCAGGAGAGAGCGAAATGCCCCGCCGCACCATATCTTCCGGCTTGAGGCCCATAAGAGAAGACGGGGCCTCCCCCTCGTGCCTGGTCAACAGTATTTCGCCGCTAACGTTTTTATTCAGCCCGGCAATGGAGCGGATAATGCTGCTCTTGCCTGCGCCATTGGCCCCGATGAGGGTTACAATGCTGCCGCGCGGGATGGTAAGGCTTACCCCCTGCACGGCCTGAATGCCGCCGTAGCGCACATGAAGGTCACGAATTTCAAGCATGCTGCACCATATCCATTATATCTTAGAGCATTTTAACTTTGAGGATATGCACCCATAGTTAAGACGCTCACTTCGGCGCTTGCCAGCGCAAGTAAACGCGCTCACGCCTTTGTGTCGGCCGTCTGCCGACGCAGCCGCCAGAGCAGTTTAAAAAAAACTGCTCTAATCCCTTACGGCGACAATGCCACCGCGCATCAAAACATGCCCCCGGCACCCATGTCTTCGCCAAGGTAGGCGCGGATAACCACGGGGTTATTGCGGATTTCTTCCGGCCCGCCCTCAGCGATAAGCGCGCCGTACTCCATAACCCAGATGTACCGGCACACACCCATGACAACCTTCATGTCATGCTCAATGAGCAGAATGGTGAGATCGAATTCTTCGCGTATATGCCCAATGAAGTGCATAAGCTCAATGCTTTCCTGGGGATTCATCCCTGCGGCGGGTTCGTCCAGCAAAAGCAGGCGCGGCTCGGTTGCCAGGGCGCGGGCGATTTCAAGCCGTCGCTGCGCGCCGTAAGGCAGGCTGCCGGCCAGATCATCGAGATGCTCGCCAAGATTCACCCGTTCCGCCAGCATGCGGCTTTTTTCCTTGATTTCTGCCTCTTCACGATAAAAAGACGGCAGACCGAGCGGGGCCATCCACCAGGGGCAGCGACGCCGCACATGGCAGCCCACCATGATATTTTCAAGCACGGTCATGTGCTGTGAAAGGCGGATGTTCTGGAAGGTACGGGCCATGCCCTGACGGCAGATTTCATAGGGCTTGCGGCCCTTGATGCTGTGCCCGTCAAAAATGACATCCCCGCCCTGCGGCGTGTAAAATCCGCTGAGCACGTTGAAAGCCGTTGTTTTTCCCGCGCCGTTCGGCCCGATGATGCCTGCAATGCTCCCCTGGGGTAAGGCCAGCGAAAGTTCGCTCACGGCAGTGACGCCGCCGAAACGCATGGTCACGTCCTTGGCGAGGAGCAAGGCGTTTTCGTAATGCGGGGGGCGGGGCAGAATAAACTCGCTCATGCCTTGTGCCTCCTCAGGAATGCGCCGATCCGCTTCCAGGTCAGTTCCCGCGTACCCATGATGCCTTCACGCCGGTACAGGATAATGGCCAGCAGGACCATTGAGAACACCACCATGCGCATGCCGGGAATGCCCGGCAACTCAAAGAGGCCGAAGATGTCCATGGGCTCCTCAATGGCCCGCAGCCACTCCAGCAGAATGGTGATGACCGTTGCCCCGAGCAGGCTGCCCGTCAGTGAACCAAGGCCGCCGGCCACTACAAACATGAGCACGTTAAAGGTCAACAGAAAGTTGAACATCTTGGGGTCAATGGTGGAAAGGTGGCTGCCCAGCAAAGCCCCGCCCACACCGGCGAAAAACGCGCCGATGCAGAATGAAAGCACCTTGTTCCAGAACACATTGATGCCCATCACTCTGGCTGCAATCTCGTTATCACGGATGCAGCGCAACACGTTACCGTAGTTGCTGAATACAATTCGTGCCAGCACAATAAGGGTAAAGAGCATCCAGATGTAACAGGACAGCAGCGTGGCGTGTCCCGGTATGCCCTTGATGCCCAGAGAACCGTTGGTGATGGGTGTGGCGTTGACGATGAGCACCCGGATGATCTCGGCAAAACCAAGCGTGGCTATGCCAAGATAGTCGTCTCCCAGACGCAGTACGGGAACGGCGATAAAGAAGGCGAAAATGGTCGCCACAACGCCGCCGGCCAGCACAGAAGCCCAAAAAGGCGTGAACAGCTCGGAAAAAGGCCAGATTATGGGTTCAAGAATCCACATCATTTCCTTTTGTTCCAGCGGCAGAATGCACAAGGCCGAAACGTAGGCGCCCACGGCGATAAAACCGGCGTGGCCCAAAGAGAAAAGCCCTGTGAACCCATAAATGAGGTTAAGCGAAAGGGCCAGGATGGCGTTGATGAAGATCAGCTTGGCAATATAAATCTGGTAATCACCCAAAAAGGCTTCCGCCTGCCAGACAGCGCAGCCCAGCAGGACCATGACCAGTATGCTCAAAAGCGTGCTGCTGTTCAGGCGCATCAGATTTTCTCCTCCATGCGTTCGCCCAGCAGGCCCGTGGGCTTGTAGAAAAGCACAAGCACAAGCAATACAAAGGCAAAGGCGTCACGGTATCCCGAAAGCTCAGGCATGAAGGCCACAGTCATGATTTCCACAAAGCCCAGGGCCACACCACCGATAACCGCGCCCTGGATGGAGCCGATCCCTCCGAACACTGCGGCGATAAATGCCTTGAGGCCGGGCATGATGCCCATATACGGATGCACCTGGGGATAGCGCAAGGCCCACATGATGCCCGAAGCCGCGGCCAGTGCGGAACCGATGCAGAACGTCAGGGCAATGATGTTGTCTACCCGCACGCCGAGCAGGCGCGTGGTCTCAATATCCTTGGATATGGCGCGCATGGCCAGACCCGGCTTGGTGCGGTAAACCACGTACAGCAAAAAACCCACAAGAACGATGGTCATGGTCGGCACAAAAGCCGTGAGCGGCAAAATGCGCAGGCTGCCTATCTGCCACTCGGCAACAAGCCATTCAGGCTGAAGCACCGGGCGCGGCTGCCCTGTAAAGACCACCACCGCCAGACTTTCAATAAAAAAGGAAACGGCAATGGCGCTGATAAGCGCCGAAATGCGAGGCGCATCACGCAGGGGCCGGTACGCTACCCTTTCAATGGCAACGCCGAGCAGGCTTGCACCCGCCACCGAAACCACAGCGGCCACACCCCAGGGCCAGCCGAAGGCGAAAGTACCGAAAAAAACAAAATAGGCGCCAACCATCAGGATGTCGCCATGTGCAAAGTTGATCAGACGCAATATGCCGTAGACCATTGTATAGCCAATGGCGATAAGCGCGTAGAGCGACCCCAGGGTAAGGGCGTTAAAACAGTGCTGTAAAAACATGTCAAGGCTCATGTTGCCACCTCGGCAGCCGTACTGGATCGCGACGAAAGAAAGGCCACAAGGGGCCTTTCCGCGCGGACGGCGGCAAAAAAAGAGAAAAAGCGCCCCGCAGCCACAGAAACTGCGGGGCAGGAAAAAGGCAACTTACTTGGGCGTCACTTCACCCACGTACACACGCTTGCCGTCCTTGTATTCAATGATGCCCACGGGCATTTCAGCATCGTGAGATTCATTGATGGACAAGACGCCAAGAGCCGTGGACAGGTCCTTGGTTTCGCCCAGCGCCTTGGCAATGGCCTGAGGCTCGGCGGAATTGGCGCGCTTGATGGCGTCAATGATGATAAAGTAGCTGTTGTAACCAAGGGCGCCGTTAACGTTGGTTTCCTTGTCAGGATAGGCGGCCTTCCAGGCTTCGGTAAAGCGCTTGGCGGCTTCGCTCATATTGGGCATGGCCGGATCATAGGGGAAGGTGGTGTGCAGGAAGCCTTCGGCAGCCTTGCCGCCGAGCTTGAGGGTGTCGGGGTTGTCCATAGCGTCCGCGCCCATAAGGCGGAACTTGGCGCCCAGTTCACGGGCCTGTTTCATGATGATGGCGCCTTCAGCAAAGTAGGCGGGCATGAAAACGATGTCGGGCTGTTTGGAGATCAACTCGGTGAGCTGAGCCGTGAAGTCCTGGTCGCCGGAGCTGTACTTGAGGGTTCCGACCACTTCGCCGCCCTGTTTCTTGAACGAGCGGGCGAAGAAGTTTGCCAGACCAACGGCGTAGTCATTGGTCATGTCCATAAGCACGGCGGCTTTTTTGTAGCCCAGGTTTTCACGGGCATAGGTGGCCGCGGCAGCGCCCTGATAGGGATCGATAAAGCAGGCGCGGAAGTAATACTTCTTGCCCTGGGTCACGAGGGGGTTGGTGCAGGAGGTTCCGACGCCGGGAACTTTGGCTTTTTCAGCCACTTCCGCACCGGACATGGCCAGGGAAGAACCGTATGAGCCGATGAGCGCCACAACCTTGTCACGTTCCACAAGGCGTTTTACGGCGTTGGCGGCTTCAACCTTATCGGATTTGTTGTCCACAACCACCAGATCAACGGGACGCCCGAGAACTGTGGGCATTTCCTTGTGGGCCAGACGCACGCCTTCAAGCTCAAGCTGACCGCCAAAGGCGTTCTGCCCGGTTAAGGGAAGGTATACGCCTATTTTGATAGGCGTGGCATCAGCGGCCAGCGCTTGCCCGGCAAAGCCGAAGGTGAGCGCCAGCCCGGCCAGCGCTGCAAAAATTTTGCCCAGTTTCATCCTTTCCCTCCAGTTTTTTGTTTTCACAGGGCCGCGCCACAGGCACGGGCCATCAGGCCGACACTATAAACAACTTGAGCAGAGCCTGCAATTCAGAAAAGCCATAGGCTCGTAGAAATCAGGCAAACAAATCAAGATAGCGCGCGAAAATTCGGATGTCCGGCCGCGAAAAGCGGTCCCACTCAGCGGTAAGCGAAAGGCCCGGCACAATGGCCCGCACGACCGGCAGATCAAGATCCGCCCGGCTTATGTCCACATAAAGAGGGTTTTTTCCGTGGTCGGCCAGCACGGCTTCCAGCAGGCGGCAGTTGTCGGCGGGCGATGCCAGACTGTAGTCCGGCAGGTCCTCCAGCACGCGCACG
>NZ_JBAIYW010000246.1:0-7068 GCF_036763055.1 Desulfovibrio sp. 1214_IL3152
GACGCAGCGTCCGCGCATGCAGCCCGACGCGCGGCAGGAGTTGTTTTGCCGTGCCATACCGGCCCGCCGCACCCGCATTCAGGCGATAGATCTTCCCATATTGCAGGAGGTTCTGATGGATCCCACCCTTTCTTCCATCATCCGGGAGCCGGTGGCTCAGGCCACTGTGGCCGGGCTGCTGTCATGGCTTTCCGTCAGTCTCGGCGCGGCATTCATTTTTACCCGACGGGAATTCTCGCGCAAAGCAATGGACTGTCTTTTGGGCGCGGCCGGGGGCATGATGCTGGGCGCGTCCTTTTTCGGTCTGCTGCAACCGGCCATGGAGCTTACCGCCCACATGGGGCGCACAGGCTTCATTCCGGTGGTTTTCGGGCTTATGCTGGGCGCGGGTTTTCTGCTGCTGCTCGACCGCGCCCTGCCCCACCTGCACCTTGTGCAGGACACCACCGAAGGTATTTCAACCCGCTGGCGGCGCAGCGTTCTGCTTGTCACCGCCATGGCCCTGCACCATATCCCCGAAGGGCTCGCCATCGGGGTGGGCTATGGGGCAGCCGCTGCGGAAAGCGGCATGGCCACAGGCATTGAAAGCCTCGGCATGAGCACGGCCCTGGTGCTTACCGCGTCCTTAATGCTGCAAAACCTGCCCGAGGGCATGGTGGTATCCACCGCTTTGCGGGCCGAAGGCTATTCGGCAAAAAAATCTTTTTTCTACGGCGTACTTTCCGGCGTCACCGCCCCCATCGGGGCCATACCGGGGGCCTTGGCCGCAGGGGTGACGGCGGGCATTCTGCCCGTGGCCCTGGCCTTTGCCGCCGGAGCCATGATTTATGTGGTCTTTGAAGAGGTCATTCCCGAAGCCAATGCCTCCGGCAACGGCAATGCCGCGTCTCTTTCCTGTATTTTCGGGGTCTGCCTGGTTATTGCGCTCACCACCCTCCTGGGCTGATCAGGCGGCGCTTGTAAACGCGCGATAGAGCGATTTTCACCTTGAGATTATCGCGCAACGGCGGACAAAACCCGCCCATAGCCGTTCGGCGGCATAAATATTTTGAAAGCTGAAATGCGCTAGAGCAATTTCACTTTGAAATTGCTCCGACGGCTGCGTGAGCAGACGTTCGCTACGGAGGCGTAAGCGCAGTTTATCTGCGCGGTTAAACGCCGAAGTGAGCGTGCCTTAAACTTTGAGAATGTATATTCTCAAAGTTAATCTGATCTAAAAGCCGACCAACGGCATATCCGCTGCGTCAGAGCCGGGTTTCCCTCATACGAAACCTTGCTCTGACGCAGCGGCATTTCACACCTGCGGTTTTTTCCACAAAATGGGGCAATGCCGCTTACCGCTGGCACATTTTTTATCTGGTATAAGTTTTTTTTCATTTCAGCCGAAGATATAAGCAAGGCGATCAGATATTTTTTTGAAAATGTCTTTCGCCATATGTCTATTGATAGTTGCGAATATTGTTTTTTTTATTTACTATTAAAGAACTCTTATTTCTTCTACAGACAAGCAATGTCCGCATGGCGCGTGCGGCATGATCATTTTGGGCGCACTTCATGCACAGGGGGACGGATATGTCACACACCATGCACTGACGGGCCACCCGGAACAACCAGCCCCGGCCATTGGACATGCAAGTACAGCCGGTCTGGAGCCGCGGACCAGACCCCGCGTGACACAGCACCGCAGCCACGGGCACACCTGAACGTTTTTTCCGCAGCCTGTGCCTTCGCAAACGGCCATTTAAGGAAGAACCCTTATGAACCTGACCCTCAGCTTTCGCATCATCGTATTTTTCATCGTTGCCCTCATACTGGCCTGTGCAGCCATGCTGATCGGCTTTAAAATCGCTCTGGGCGACGGCCTGAGCGCCGCTGTCCTGAAAGACGCCCTGCTGTTCGGCGTGGGCGGCATTGTGCTTCTGGGCGCCGCTGGCGCGGCATTCATCAACAACAGGCTTGCGCCCATCCGCAAATGTGTTGTCTACGCCGAAGCCATTTCCACCGGGCATGAAGAAGCCACGCTTGACGTATACCGTACCGACTGCCTGGGCCACCTGGCGGAATCGCTACGCATCATGGTTGCCAAGCTGGAAAACCAGACCCACTGGTACGAGAGCATACTGAACACCCTGCCCCTGTCTGTTTCCGTGACGGACAACGACATGATCTGGACGTTTTGCAACACCTATGCCCTCGAAACCATGAATAAAACCTGTCAAAACGATGTGGTGGGCAAGCACTGTTCCGAAAAACAGGGCAATATCTGCAATACCCCCGAATGCGGTATCGAGCAGCTGCGCATGGGCATTAAAAAAGTCATCAACCACATGCCCGACGGCAAAAGCATGCAGATCATGCTGGACTACCTGAAAGATGCGGACGGCAAAACCATCGGCCATGTGGAAATAGGCGAAGACATCACAGAAAAGGTCATGCTTGAAAAGCAGGCCGCCGAAGCCGCCCACAAGGCGAGGGTATATACCGTCACCCAGCTTGAAGATGTGGTTGCGCATCTGCAGCATGCCGCAGACACGCTCAATGCCTCCCTTGGCGATGTGCGCGACAAGGCGGGCATTGCCGCCGGGCGCATGGCAGAAACAGCCACCGCCATGAACGAAATGAACGCCACGGTGCTTGAGGTGGCCCACAATGCCGAAGGCGCGGCCAAGGCCGCAACCTCCGTACAGGGGCATGCCCAGGAAGGCGCGGGCATTGTGCTGCGCACCATCCGGAGCATGCAGAGCGTGCAGCAGCAGTCCAACGGTCTCAAGGGGGACATGATCGGCCTTGACAAGCAGGCCAAGGATATCGGCGCGGTGCTCACCCTTATTCGCGACATTGCGGATCAGACCAACCTGCTGGCCCTTAACGCGGCCATTGAGGCCGCCCGCGCGGGCGAAGCCGGACGAGGCTTTGCCGTTGTGGCCGACGAGGTGCGCAAACTGGCAGAAAAGACCATGAGTGCCACCCAGGAAGTGGAAACCGCCATTGCCGCCATTCAGGAAGGCACGGGCAAAAGCTCCACCACGGTCGACGGCGCCGTGTCCGCCATTGACGAAGTGAGCCGCATGGCCGAAGAGTCCGGCCAGTCGCTGGAGCAGATTTCAACCCTGGCCGGAGATTCCAGCGCGCGGGTTTCCGCCATTGCAGCTGCGGCCACGGAACAGTCCGCCGCCTCGGAAGAAATCAACCGGCACATAGCCGAGGTCAACAGCCTGAGCGCCCACATTGCTGAAGAAGTGGATCTGGCGGCTCGCCAGGTCAGCGACATGGCCGGGCAGGTCAGCGTTGTCACCGGCATTCTTGACGCCATACGTAAGGAAGACAACGACCAGCAATAGCACTGCAAGACGGCATGCGGCGGCATGGCGGCCAGCCACGCCGCTGTTACCCCGCTTGCAGGCCCAAAAACAGACGTGCCGTACGACACAACAAATATGCCGCAGCCCCTGACCCCAGGTACGAAAGAAGCCGTCGGACGACAGCCCGGCGGCTTCTTCCGTACCCGCAGGGATCTGCCCTGAGTCAACGGAACAGGTTTGTTCATGCACCGTTTTCCGCTCCCGTGTGGGCATACGGTGATGGAAGGCCTTTCATCACCGGCATGGCCGCCCTTCCCTCTGGCATGCACAATCTGTTGTCATACCAGACTTTCCCGCAGCATCCTGTCTCACGTCCACACGCTATGCGCTATTTATAACAAAAGCGGCATAAAAAAACTGTTTTCCCACTCTGTGAACTCTTGCACTTCAGGGTACAGGCGAAGTGCCGGAGTCAGAAAAAGCTATCAGGCGGCCCATCTTTTTACAAAAAGCGGGCCGCCTGAAACCAGTCAGGCCCATGCGTGACGGCCTGCGCAAAGAATCAAATCACAAGTGTCCGGAGCAGACTGTTTTTAAGACGACGGACGGCTGTATTCACAGCCGCCCGAACATTTCAAGACAAAGAATACCTAGAGCAATTTCACTTTGAAATTGCTCTGGCGGCTGCGTGAGCAGACGTTCGCTACGGAGGCGTAAGCGCAGTTTATCTGCGCGGTTAAACGCCGAAGTGAGCGTGTCTTAAACTTTGAGAATGTATATTCTCAAAGTTAATCTGCTCTAGGGATGATTGACAAACTTATTCTGCGTGGCCGCCGTGCCGCTGTGGCAGGGGGTGCAGTCCATGATACCCTTGGCCCAGTTGGCGTCATTGCCCTTGGTCATATGACACTCGCCGCAACTGCTCACCGAAGCCTGCATGGGGAAAGTGCTCTTGAAATCCTTGCCCTGCTCGATCTTTGCGTTGATGATTTCGGCAGCCTTAAAGGCCGCATCTGCCGTAATGCGTCCGCAACGTTCGCTGCGCTTCTTGCTGGTGGCTTCGATCTTGTTCTCATAACACCACTTGGACACGGAAATATGGCATAATACAGAGTCAGACGTGCTCATGGGCAAATCGCCCTTGACACCCTGAGCCGCATCGCCGGGATTATAGATGGGCAGCTTGGTCACTTCGTACCAGCGGAACAGTTCGTTGACCATGGGGTGCACTTCCTTGCGGCCCCAGAACAGGGAAAAGGTCGCCGCAGCGCCATAAAGAGCGCCGCAGATGGTTCCCCAGTCGGAAATACCGCCCTTGTTTGCCTCAAGCATGGCAAAAGGAAACTGGTTATAGGGCGCGCCGTACTTTTCGCCCATCAGGCCGATAATACTGTAAAATGCACCAAAACCACAGCCGAAGCCCTTATGCCAGTAGCCGTCATAGGCCACCTGGGCGCATTCCTTGGGGTCAAGCTTGTGGGGCTTCCAGCCAAAGGCTCCGCCCACCTGATCAAAACGACCGGCCGCAGGCTGCGTCTGCCCCGCAGCCTTTGCCTCAACACCGCCGAGGCCGAGCATAGCTCCGCCCACTGCAAGCCCGCCAAGGCCGCAGATAAGATCACGTCTGCCGATGTTCATCTATCTCCTCCTGATAGCATGTGTCTGCCGTGACACATTGTGGTTAAAAAAATCACTACCAAGTTTGGGAAAGAAAGGTCAATCTCAAAAATACCGAAAATACACTTTTTTTTCATTGCAAAAAAATTTTTTTGCCGTTTTTTTGCGGGCAGGCTCTGGACGGCCTGCAAGAAGGTCTTACATATACGGGGCGACTGGCGACCCCAGTGCGCAGAATTTGACGCGCGCGCCGCTCCGCAGACGCACAGCGCGGCAGGTCGCTGCGCGACCAAGCACAAGACAAGCTTTCCCCGAGGAGGATCACCATATGTCCAAGATTATCGGTATTGACCTGGGTACCACCAACTCCTGCGTGTATGTTATGGAGGGCAAGGACCCCAAGTGCATCACCAACCCCGAAGGTGGACGCACCACTCCTTCCGTGGTGGCCTTTACTGACAAAGAACGCCTGGTGGGCGAGATCGCCAAGCGTCAGGCCGTGACCAACCCCACGCGCACCATCTTTGCCATCAAACGCCTTATGGGCCGCAAGTTTGACAGCCCCGAAGTGGATCGCTGGAAAGAACACAGCCCCTACGCCATCGTAAAGGCTGCCAATGGCGATGCCGGCGTTGAAGTGGACGGCCGCACCTACAGCTCCCCTGAAATTTCGGCCATGATCCTGGCTAAGCTGAAGGCCGATGCCGAAGCGTACCTGGGTGAAACCGTTACCGAAGCCGTCATCACCGTGCCGGCCTACTTTAACGACGCCCAGCGTCAGGCCACCAAGGACGCGGGCCGCATTGCCGGTCTTGAGGTCAAACGGATCATCAACGAGCCCACAGCCGCTTCGCTTGCCTACGGCGCGGACAAGAAGGCCAACGAAAAAATCGCGGTCTTCGACCTTGGCGGCGGCACGTTTGACATCTCCATTCTTGAGGTGGGCGACAACGTGGTTGAAGTGCGCGCCACCAACGGCGACACGTTCCTGGGCGGCGAAGACTTCGACCAGCGCGTCATCAACTTCCTGGTGGAAGAGTTCAAAAAGGAAAACGGCATTGACCTGTCCAAGGACAGCATGGCCCTGCAACGCCTGAAAGAAGCTGCTGAAAAGGCCAAGAAAGACCTTTCCACCTCTATGGAAACCGAGGTCAATCTGCCCTTTATCACCGCTGACCAGAACGGTCCCAAGCACATGCTCGTCAAAATCAGCCGCGCCAAGCTGGAATCGCTGGTGGGCGACCTTGTGGAAAGCACCACCGAGCCGTGCAAAAAGGCCCTGGCCGACGCCGGCATGACCGCCGACCAGATCGACGAGGTCATCCTTGTGGGCGGCATGACCCGCATGCCCCTGGTGCAGCAGGTTGTGGGCAAGTTTTTCGGCAAGGAACCCAACCGCTCCGTCAACCCCGACGAAGTGGTGGCTATGGGCGCTGCCATTCAGGGCGGCATCCTCAGCGGCGACGTGAAGGACGTGCTGCTGCTCGATGTGACCCCGCTTTCCCTGGGCATTGAAACCATGGGCGGCGTGTTCACCAAGCTTATCGAGCGCAATACCACCATTCCCACGCGCAAGAGCCAGGTGTTCACCACGGCTTCCGACAACCAGCCTTCGGTGTCCATCCATGTGCTCCAGGGCGAACGCCCCATGTCCGCGGACAACATGACCCTGGCCCGCTTTGACTTGGCCGGCATTCCCCCGGCGCCGCGCGGCGTGCCGCAGATCGAGGTCTCCTTTGACATCGACGCCAACGGCATCGTTAACGTGTCCGCCAAGGATATGGGTACCGGCAAGGAACAGTCCATCAAGATCACCGCTTCTTCCGGCCTGTCCGAAGACGACATCCAGAAGCTGGTGCGCGAGGCTGAAGCCCACGCCAGCGACGACAAGAAGAAGCAGGAGCTTATCGAGGCCCGCAACCATGCCGACAGCCTCATTTACGGCACTGAAAAGTCCCTGGCCGATCTGGGCGACAAGGCTGACGCCGCCGTCAAGAGCGACATTGAAACCAAGATGGCCGACCTGCGCAAACTGATGGAAGGCGAAGACGCCGCTGCCATCAAGACCGCCACGGACGAACTGGCCAAGGCCTCTCACAAGCTGGCCGAGCAGCTTTACCAGCAGCAGGCCCAGCAGACCGGCGCCGCG
>NZ_JBAIYW010000385.1:0-6990 GCF_036763055.1 Desulfovibrio sp. 1214_IL3152
GCCCGGCACTGGCAACGTGGTGGAGGCTGTGCGCCACTGCCGCCAGGTTATGGACGAAGTGCGCATGCTCTGCGCCCTGCCCGAAGCCGAAGTACCCAACTTTGCCAAAGAAATGGGCGCTCCTCTTGAACTGTGCCTGCTCGTGCGCAAAGAAGGCCGCCTGCCCGTGGTCAACTTTGCCGCCGGTGGCATTGCCACCCCGGCTGACGCCGCCATGATGATGCATCTTGGCTGCGACGGCGTGTTTGTGGGTTCCGGCATCTTCAAGTCCGGCGATCCGGCCAAGCGTGCCAGGGCCATCGTGCAGGCCGTGACCAACTACAAGGATTTCGCCCTGCTGGCCGAAATCTCCCGCGATCTGGGCGAACCTATGGTGGGTATTGAAATTTCCACCATTCCCTCGGGCGAGCGCATGCAGGAGCGGGGCTGGTAATATGGCCGCACGCTGTGTGGGTGTTCTGGCCCTTCAGGGGGCTTTTCGTGAGCATGTGGCCGCCGTGTCCCGTCTGGGCGTGGCGGCCCGCGAAGTGCGTCAGCTCAAGGATATGGATGGCATTGATGCCATGATCATTCCGGGCGGCGAAAGCACCACCATGGGCAAGCTGCTCAACGAGTGGCATATGCTGCAACCTCTGCGCGAGCGCATTGAACAGGGCATGCCGGTGTATGGCAGTTGTGCCGGACTTATCCTGCTGTGCCGCGTTATTGAAAATTCAGACCAGCCCCGGTTGGGCGTGCTGGACGCCACTGTGCGGCGCAATGCTTTTGGCCGTCAGGTGGACAGCTTTGAAACCGACCTCAGCATGCCGGAAATCGGCCCGGAACCCGTTCCGGCGGTTTTCATCCGCGCTCCTGTCATCACCAGCGTGGGGCCGGACGTAAAGGTGCTGGCCGAGGTCAAGGGGCAGGCCGTGGCCGTACGCCAGAACAACATTCTGGCTACGTCCTTTCATCCGGAGCTGACTCCGGATACGCGCCTTCACGGTTACTTTCTGGGTATGTGCGGCAACTGACGCAAACACCGTCCCGGACAAGGGGGAGGTTTTTGACGGTACGCGGCCGCTGTGCGGGTACTGATGGGCAACTGTTCTGAATATTGCGACAATGCAGGCCCGCTGCCACGCTTTCAGTATAAAGGGGAGAAACGTTTTTGGCGTTTTTCCCCTTTTTTATTGTTGCTTCCCCTTTTGGCGTCACTGCCCAACGCTTTTTGCCAAAATAAGAACGCGCTGCTTCAGAGCAAGAGAGCCGGAACTGCGGCGAGGGAGGGAGCGCGGAACCGAAGGTCAGAAAATGAAGGCGCAACGCGCCGGAGAAGTCCGGCATGTGCCTGCCTTGGTTGAACCGCCCCTCTTTCCCCTGCCCTAAACAAAGCAGTCCGCCATTCTGTGCAACGCCGCTTGGCTGGTCGCGCGTTGCCGGTTTTGCAAGGCAGCTATTACCAGGCGCCTTTTGTTAGGGCTCCCCAAATAATATGTACCTACTGATTGAAAAGCCTATAAGAGCCGTTACCCCGAAAAAGCACAAGAGGCGAACAATGTATTCTATTTTTTGTGAACGCGAAAATTTAACAGCAAAGGAAAGGCATGCTGTAATATATGCAATGCAATATATTAACAGCATGATGAAAAGCTCTGATATACCAGCATAATCTTCACCATAAAAACGCGGAGCCGGTAAACCTGGTATTCTGAGAAACTGAGAGCCAACTATAGCGCTTATGCAGAAACTAAAAATACCAATGAGAATTTTTTTCATTACTGCAGTTCCCAAATGAGGATTTTTTTTGAGCCAGCAAGATCAGAATACTGAAGGAAGCCGTCAAAGAGATCAATTGAACCAACCCCTAAGCCGAACCAGAGCATGCCCGCAGCAGCCGAAGCGGCAGAGATAATGGGAAATCTTGAGCCATTCCATAAATCTATATGATCGCCGGAAGGATATTTTTCACCTTTGCGGAGCCAGTAATCTTTTTCAGGCGACAACTGAAGTGTGCCGTCAAGATCATGGCTGCCCGGTCAATGGCGGAAGAGATCATGCCTGTGACCGGGAGGCCGTACAGGTGGAGCCGGAACTGCGGGGGGGGAGGGAGCGCGGAACCGAAGGTCAGAAAATGAAGGCGCAACGCGCCGGAGATGTCCGACATGTGCCTGCCTTGGTTGAACCGCCCCTCTTTCCCCTGCCCTAAACAAAGCAGTCCGCCATTCTGTGCAACGCCGCTTGACTGGTCGCGCGTTGCCGGTTTTGCAAGGCAGCTATCACCAAGCGCCTTTTGTTAGGGCTCCCCAAATAATATGTACCTGTTGATTGAAAAGCCTATCAGAGCCGTTACCCCGAAAAAGCACAAAAGGCGAACAATGTATTCTGTTTTTTGTGAACGTGAATAGTTCATGGCGAAAAAAAAGCAAGATAGGAAATAAATAATAAAATATATAATTCCACAAAGTACAGAATATCCAGCACAGTCTTCACCACAGACTGGGATCTGAGAAGCTGGCACCCTGATAAATTGGCAACCTACTATAAAGCTTATGCAAAAACTCAGGATTCCAATAAACAGATTTTTCACTACAGTAGCTCCCAAATAAGAATTTTACTGGCACCAGCCAAATCGGAATACTGAATATCAAAGAGGTCAATTGAACCAACCCCTAAGCCGAACCGGAGAATATTCATAGCAGCCGAAGGAGCTGAGGTAATGGGAAATCTTGAGCCATTCCATAAATCTATATGATCGCCGGAAGGATATCTTTCACCTTTGCGGAGCCAGTAATCTTTGAAAAAAATCACTCCTGTCTTTCCATCTGCCTTTTTCTGCCAATCTGTCCCCGTAATATCGGTTGGGGCAGGCCAGTTCGCCAAGTATCGTTTGTTGAGCCAGTTTGCAAGTTCTTCGGCGCGGAGAGCATGCTTTTCGTCCTTATGCAGTCCGCATGTTGCTCCTCTGTATGTTTTAAATGATGCGCCACATCTTTGAAGGGCAACCGCGACACGAATGGCACATTGATCTTCATATGTATTTTCGTCGCAGGGATAGCCTGTAGGAAAATTACCCCATAGCTCACTGAACGAAATGATTTTTTTGGGTTCTTTGACTTGTGAACCTTCTTTGAGATTCGTCAGCATGGTATTTTTGCGGTTTGGCATATAAGCAACTCCTTTATTCTGCGCCCTTGAGTACGGCCTCTTCACCCCAATATACTGTCAGGAGTTGTTTGCCTTGTGTGCTTATGCGGGGAGTTTTCCCTCCTTTGTCGGTTCGTCCCATATAGGTTCTACCGTCCTCAGTTTCAATAAAAAATGGATAATAATGAATGGGCTTACCAGTTGTGGCATCAATAGCGATGATTTGTTCATCGTATTGCCCGTCGAATGGCCCAGCATATGGAATTCGCTCCTCCTGAGAGTTTGCCGCAGCACTTCGGGCAATCAGTTTTGCTCCACAAGAAACCAAATCCCCATTGCGGGCAATCGGCTTTTGATCATCGAACGCTTCTGGAGCGCCACTGACAATATGATGCGTTCCTTTGCATTTTGGGCAGGATACCCTGTCTCCTACTCTGGCTATTGGTATGTCTTCATAAAACGTATTTTCAGACCCGGTAAGCACCTTGCCGCCGTGCGTTGTAGAGTCTCCAACTCGGATAACTTCTTCGTTTTCAATCGTCCAGACCATGGCTTATTTCCTGAGAAGAGATTTTTAAAAATATGTACGCACCCTAGTTAAGGTAAATTAACAAAAATCTATCTTGGCCGTGATTTGAAAATCAATGTTTTTTTGAAGGCGATAGTTATGTAATCAATCCTATTATACTGTATAGCGCCTTATGCATATAAAATTAAAATGATAAAGATGCATTAATCTCTGTGTAATATTTTTCGATTTGTAGATGATATAATCTGCTATATATTATGGAATTCAGACAGGTAGCGCATCTCTCCATCCCTCTGCTGCGAATATTGCTGGCATACTCAGTCACAGAAAGGCTTTTTGTGTCTGGTGTTGTCGTTTTTGAGTGTCATCCGGCTTGCGTGTCGCGCGGTTCGGATTTTTCGCCGAGGGCAGGGCAGCCTGCGCTTTCCGGAAGCAGTGCAGTGTGCTGGCGTTTTGGAACAGTCGTGTAAGGTCGTAAGTGTTACGTTTTGTCATTGGCCCGCGCAGGAACAGAAAGGGCCTTGCCGCACTGCTGCGGCAAGGCCCTTTTGGCGTGTTTTTCAGGGAAGGTAACTGTTTTTTGTTCCTGCTGCCCGGAAGTGCCGCCTGCGCGCCCCTCAGGCATGCCTGTGTTCCGCGTCAGGCCGCGTGGTGCCAGGGTATAAGGCCAGTGAACCGGTGCTGGCAGGCAGGTTTCTACCGGCCGTGATCCTGCTCAAAATCTTCCTTTTTGAGGTACGGCAGATAGGTGGGGTCTGTACCCATAATGTGCTGCACAAGCCAGTCCTTGAGGAAGGTCAGCAGATCCATGCTCACGGTGGCCGTACCGGATTTGAGCTGTTCTTCCACTTCATCCAGTTTTGCCACAAACTTTCTGTGGATTTTCATGTGTTCCGCCGCGCCCAGATAGGCGGTGGCGGTGAACAGCTTTTCTTCGTCCGCAAAGTGCGTGGCCGTGTAGTCGCGCAGCTTGCGCAGAATGGCCTGAAGCTCTTCCGTTGTGCGGTTGTGTGCCATTGCCGTGTACAGCTCGTTGATATAGTCAACCAGCAGCCGGTGCTGCCTGTCCACCATGGCGACATGCAGGTCGAGCTTGGGCGTCCACTGGACGAACTTGTCCGATGTGGCCTGCTCGTAGTCGCCGGAGACCAGCGCGTTGATGGTCATGTCCAGTTCTTCCATGCCGCTCTGGAAGCTCATGAGGGCGGCGATGAACGTCTCCATGCCGGCTACCGTCTGTTCCGATATCCGGCGGATTTCACCCATCGTTTCGCTTGTGCCGATGCTCTGCTCGGACTGATCCTTGACGCCTTGGGCTATGCTCTGGAGGTGGGCGGCGGTTTCGTTCATGGCGTGGAGAATGTCGCGCATGAAGGCCCCGGCACGGGCGGCCTGCTCGGCCCCGTCCATGCTCAGGCGGGCAGCCCTGTCCACAGTCTGCACATTGATTTGTGTTTCATCCTGTATGGCGCGCACGGCTTCTTCCACTTCCTTGGTTGCGCCCATGGTTTTTTCGGCCAGTTTGCGCACCTCGTCGGCCACCACGGCAAAGCCGCGCCCGGCATCTCCGGCCCGGGCGGCTTCAATGGCGGCATTGAGAGCCAGCAGGTTTGTCTGGTCGGCCACTTCATTGATGACATTCATGACATGGCCGATATTGCTGGCTTTTTCGCCCAGCCCGGCCATGGCCGCCTTGAGCTGTACGATGATATCCTTGAGTTTTTCGATGGAAGAAAGCGCGCCTTCCACTTCGCGTTCGCCCGTGGCGGCGCTGGCGCTGGAGCGCTGGGCGCTTTCTGAAAGTTCCTGTACCCTGGTTGACGATTGGAAGGCGGCCTGCGAAACTTTTTCCATAGCCTGGCTGCTTTCAGTGAGACTGTCGCGCTGGGACTCGACGCCCTTGCTCACCTCGACCACCAGGCTGGTCAGCCCACGCACGTCGGAGGACAGATTGCTGCATACCGAATGCGCCTTGTGCAGCACCATTGCCCCGCGTTCGGACTTGTTGTGCAGGTTCTTTTTTTCTTCTTCAACCGCGGCCAGACGTGCTTTAAGTTCGTCGGCCGTGGCGTTCATATGTTTGATGGCAGCGGCGTCTTCGGCCACGGCCTGTTCCGCGTCGTGCAGGTGGCTGAAGCAGTATCCGGCGCGTTCGGTCACATCACCCTCGCGGGCCGCAGCGCCATCGACAAAAAGAGCGTCGCTCTGCTCCCGCAGTTTTTTGTCCTCGGTCCTGCGTTTCAGCCAAAGGAGCGCGTCCGCCACGGCACAGGCTGCGGCGAAAACAGGCAGCAGCCATTGCAAGCCGTGCAGCGCACCCATAAAAGCCATGCCGGCGAGTGAACACAGTATGAAGAGTTGCAGTATAATGCCCATATATTTCCGCCTTGGTTTGCTTGCTTATCGGCAAATGTATATTTACTCTTAACAGCAAGAAATGTAAATAAAACCATGTAACAGCAAAGAGGTTGATATTATGGAGATTCTTGATTGCAGGGGGCTTGCCTGCCCTCAACCGGTCATCCGCTGTCGCACTGCCGTCGGGGAAGGGGCCGCTGCACTGGAAGTGGTGGTTGACAACGCCCCCGCGCTGGAAAATGTGCAGCGCTTTCTTCAGGGCCGTGGCTATCTGCTTGAGGTTGCGCAGGAAGACCCCCGGTGCTGGCGTATCAAGGCCGTATTGGCCGACGGAGGAGACGGATTGCCCGTCGGGAGCGTGCCGGTCACTGCGCCACAGGGCGCAGGGTCCGGCGCAGTGGAAGGAGGACCGGGCGCGCAGACCCTTGTTTTGCTGACCACAGAAACACTGGGGCGCGGCGATGACACCTTGGGCATGAAGCTTATGGAAAATTTTCTGGCTACGCTGCCGGAACTTGGCCCCCGTCTGTGGCGTCTGGTGCTTGTCAACGGCGGCGTGAAGCTGGCGGCCCGGTCCGGCCCTGCGCTTGAGTCACTGCAGCGGCTGGCGGCATCGGGCGTTTCCATTCTGGTGTGCGGGGCCTGCCTTGGGCATTATGGATTGCTGGAAGCAAAGGCTGTGGGGGAAACTTCCAATATGCTTGATATAGTAACCAGCCTTGATCTTGCGGACAAGGTCATCAGACCCTGACCGGCATTACGCGGCCAGCGTGGATCGCGGCGGCGGAACAGAAAAAGGCGGCATGGAAAATCCATACCGCCTTTTTCTATTTTTATCAGGCGATTACGTTGCCGAACTCGCCGCAGAACTTACAGTCAAACTACAGGCAGGCGCACCGCGGAACGTACAGTCGGGCGAACTGCTGCGTGTCTCTGCCGCGTCCGCTCTGTGCGCAACGGGCGGGAATGCGGCGTCC
>NZ_JBAIYW010000355.1:0-6977 GCF_036763055.1 Desulfovibrio sp. 1214_IL3152
AGCTCATTTGCTTGAATCTGTTCGGCAAGGATTCTCTGGAAGAACTTCTGAATCCGCGAAGACGAAAAACTATAAACACCTATAGTTATAGCCTGTTAGCTATGGGTGCTTAACCGGACAACATTGATTGAATCTCTCTGTGATGGAGAAGCCGATGTTTGATGCAATTACCGCTGGTCTCTTGCGGTCCGCCCCGGAGCTGCCGGGACTTGATCCTAACAACTTGCCCGCCATTCTGACTGCCCACTATGCAGAGCTAGCGTCAATACGCCTCAAGGGTAATGGAGAAGATGAGGGGCAAAGAACCCCCCTTTGGAGCCTCGAACGTATTGCGGACACTTATGAACTTGTTGTTTCACTGCATCCCGAAGGACCCTCTCGTACAGCAGCTGCGTTTGTTGCAGGAACCGCCCAACAAATTCTTGCTAAAAGGCAGTCGGAAAAAAAACCAACTGAAGAGCTACCTCCCAATATCAACCGTGACCGTCTTGATCCAAGCTTGGCCGCTGTAATTTTATTTATGGCGTCTGGACAATATGCTGATGCTAATGAGGCTGCTTCCAATGTAACAATGCTCCATGCTGGGCAGAGTTATGAATCAAGAATTATTTCTGAGCACATTGTTGATATTGCAAAAGGTCAGCTCACTTCAATTCTAAAAAGAGCAGCGAGGTGGCGCCGAGATGGCACATATCTCAATCACGAAGATCGAGCACTTGCAGCATTGCTTGAGGCTCTTTGTGCGGGAATAGAATTGCTAGCAGCACAGATTCTGCGTACTGACAGCCCTGAGCCAACTGGTACTAGGTTTAATTCACCGGAAGACGCCTTTAAGCGCGTAATTTCACTCGCATCGTCTGATACTAACAGGGCAACCGTTGGTATTATTGAGGGGCTAATCGTCTCGTATGCTGGTCCATACCATCTTGCGTCTCTTTTACTTGCTGCCACAAAATCAATCGCACAGGCTAGTATCCTAAATACGCCAGTGCCCTCAGGAGCCGATGCACAATTATGGGAACAGTGGTTGCGCTTCCGTGCCGAAAAATTTCCATATCTTTGGTTAAATCATCGTAAAGCGCTTGAGCAGGGGGTTCATCAGACTGCGGTTTCTTCTGTTGTGGTGCTCCCTACAGGGGCGGGAAAAACTACGCTGTCTTCGTTCAAAATCGCTGGTGTCCTCGCACGAGGTAAAAAGGTAGTTTTCCTTGCCCCAACCCATGCTCTCGTTGAGCAGTTGACTGAGGACCTTCAGGAAATGTTCCCGGAAGATTTGCTCAGCGCTACCGTTTCCAGTGATTTTGACCTATTAATGCTTGAAGGCGCAGGTTTCAAGGGTGTCGAAGTGATGACCCCGGAACGATGCCTAGCCATGCTTTCTTTTGCCCCTAACGCCTTCAGCGACGTAGGGTTGCTAGTATTCGACGAGTGTCATCTTCTTAGTCCAGAGGCAGGTAAAATCCGTCGTGCATTTGATGCAATGCTTTGTGTGCTTGCCTTTTGTAATATTTCACCTGACGCAGATTTATTGTTCCTATCTGCCATGCTCAAAAATGGAGACGTGTTGGCGAGTTGGCTTCAAGAACTTACTGGCAGGACAACAATTTCAATCGACTTACTTTGGAAGCCAAGCCGCCAAGCACGAGGCGTAATCATCTATAATCATGAGCACCTTAATGAGGCTAGTACGCGCGCGCTTGCCGTACAGGAAGCAGAGGATAAGAAAAAAAATAAACTAGCTAAGGAGTTGCGCAAATCTGCAGTAGGTGAGCTAACCGCAATACCTTACACTATTTGGGGGCTTCAACATAATTGGTTGGCCCAAGATAAACCTAGTGATCATTGCATAACGACCCAACTTCTCGAACGCCCTGTCACCCTTGCAGGACATCTTAAATTCGGCCAGCTCAAAATTACGCCAAATGTCAACCATGTCGCCATTGAGATCGCAGTCGCCGCCGCCACGCGTGGCTTAAAAACTATTGTTTTTGTGAACACCAAGCGGGACGCTGTGTTGGTGGCAAATGAAATCTCCACTATGCTGACAAGTCAAATTCGGATAACTCCAATCGAACAAGCTCGGTGGGATGCTCTCAAAGTCGAGTTAGGAGGAATAGAGCACTCTATACTTCCGGGAGCAACGGCAGCAGTTCCCCATAATTCTGCCATGCTTAGGCTTGAGCGAGACATCGCGGAAAGGATGTTTAGGCGGCCTTCCGGTGCCCATGTTATTGTTGCTACTCCAACGTTGGCCCAAGGCTTAAACCTGCCTGCGCAGCTTGCAATTTTGGCTGGAGATAGGCGTGCCAATACAATAAAGGGTGGTCGCGAAGATTTAAAAACTCATGAGATACTAAACGCCGCAGCTCGAGCAGGGCGGGCAGGACATCTTGCAAATGGGCTAGTGCTTCTTATCCCTGAACCCATCATTTCTTTTCAAGATGACAAGCCGCTAGGCAAACAAGTTATTCGGAAGCTCCAGGCAATTTTTCCCGAAGATGATCATTGTGTGGAAGTCACTGATCCTCTAGAAATTGTACTTGATCGAGTGATGCAAGGTCAGACCAGCGATCCTGATGTCAGCTATATGATTAATCGCATGGCAGCGTTGAGGAAGGAGGACGAAGCCGACAACTCGCTGCTCCTTTTTGATTTGCGGAAATCATTCGGGGCCTTCATGGCCAAGCAGCAGGAAGAGGCAGAGGTGTTTGACGCAAAGGTTGAGGCATTGAAGCAGGCTATTGCAGTCAGTGAGATAGAGGGGGCTGATCAAAATATTACAATTCTTTCTTCACAAAGTGGTTTGCCAGCAAATTTACTAATCAACCTTAAGACAAAAATTACACTAGATATCGGCGAGTTGCCAACAACGGTATGTGATTGGTTAAGATGGATGATTAACTGGTTGCAGGAGGATAAAAACTCTCGGAATGAACTCTTTGCAGATATAATGGGTAGCATACTAGCAGCATGCGGTAAGGCACGAGACGACGAGCTAGAAAAGGATGATCTTGATTTACTTTTGGAAGCACTAATCGCGTGGGTGGACGGAAAGCCCCTGCGTGTGATTGAAGAAATTTTCGGAGGCTCACCGGACGATGAAGCTCACGCCAAAAAAGTGTGCCCCCGAGCAAGAGAGCTTGCGGGTACCATAGTTCAACGAGGTGTCTCGTTTGCCTTTGGCTTAGTAGCATGTTTGGTCAAAGATATTAATCCGTTCGCGCAGCAAGAGACACTTGATCGTCACTTGGTAGATTGCCTTGCCGCGCTAGTGCGCCGAGGTTTTAACAGCGTGGGGATGCTTTCCTTTGCCGCCAGCAAGAAAGAACTTCTGGGGCGAGTTCAGATTCATGAAGAATGGAAACATCAATTGCGGTGAAATCGAAACTCTCCATCCCAGGTATCTCGGCAGCCAGGATACGTTTATAAAATGTAAGCCTCTACTTCTGAAGTCTTGGATTTCAGAAACAGAGGCTTACCAGTTTGTATTGATAAATCAAAAATTGTCAATTAAACGGGTTATCAGTGGGTCCTCCTCTGCTCAAAAGTGTAAGAATATGGTTTTTGTTTGCAGGTATTGTTCATGAGACTCACGCCCATTGTCCTTCCCTCCAAAGCCAGATAACTTGTATCCGCCAAAGGGTGTGGTGTTGTCCCCCTCGCTGAAATGATTGACAGAAACAGTGCCTGCCTGCAAAGCGTTTGCGTAGCTGTGTGCCTTGCTTACATCATTGGTAAACAGAGTCGCTTGAAGTCCATAAACGGAGTCATTGGCTAGCGTTAAAGCCTCTTCATCCGAATCAACAGGCAAAAGCACTGTAACAGGGCCAAAGATTTCTTCTCTGGCAATGGTGTCTTCCTGTTTGACATTGTCAAAAATGGTCGGAGGAATGAACAGCCCGCTCAAGCGAGGCTCTGATGAGTCTGACGACATATCAGCTTACGACCTCATCCTGAAGCGGAAGGAAATCCTGCTCTCATTTGAGGAGCCAACGCGGTTTATATTTTCCCACTCCGCTTTGCGCGAAGGCTGGGACAACCCGAATGTTTTTCAGATTTGCACTTTAAAGCATTCCGATGACGCTACTACAAAGAGGCAGGAAGAAGTAGTCCCAAAAATTTGGACAGCTATGATAGCTACTCAACCAGACGAGGAGATCATCAATGTCCAAACGCAGAAATCATTTGCCCGCTTTCAAGGCCAAGGTGGCGCTTGCCGCCCTTTCAGGCGAGAAAACAGTTGCCGAACTGTGCAGTGAGTTTGGCGTCCACCAGACGCTGGTCCACAAATGGGTGAAGCAGCTCAAGGAATCCGCGACCGGCATTTTTTCCGGCGAAATCAAGACGGAAGAGGCCAAAAAGGAAAAAGAGCTGCACGAGTTGCACGCCAAAATCGGCCGGTAATCATCCCCTTTTTAGTAGCTCTCCAAAGTAGAGCCTATGCCGCCAGCTTACGTTTCATAGCTGGAGTGATGCCGCCAATGCCCATGTTTGGTCGCTCATTGTTATATGTCCACAGCCAGGCCGTAGCAAATCCCTGTATTTGGGGGAACCGCAGAATTCGGAAAAAATCGTACGCTAAGCTAACGGTGTTCTCGTGACAGCTCTTTGACTAGGCTTTCTAAGGCCATTCTGATAGCCCTGACTTCCTGAAAAGCCATGGCTAAAATTTGTGCGGCTAAAAGGGATAACCGATGGTAAAGTAAGTTATCCCTGTCGAGATACTGAAAAGCGTTATCCTCGTTTTTCCCAAAACTGTTTTGCCAGTTCGCTCAGAGCGCTAGTTAACTGAGCGACAGATTTCGCACTTTGCAAATTATTCTGCCCGGTCTGTACATTGGTATCAGCAGCATCGCGTATATTGATAATACTGCGGTTTATGTCTTCACTTACTGCTCCCTGCTGCTCGACCGCAGTCGCTATTTGCGCGTTCATGTCGGTAATTTCGTTAACGCGTTGGCCAATTCCATCAAGAGCTGTAGCTGCTTCCTCTGCGTGAGCTACACTCGTGTGCGCTTGCCGACTACTTTGCTCCATGACTGTAACAGCGGATTGCGCTCGCTCTTGTAGAGCGCTGATCATGCTTTGAATATCCGTTGTCGATTGCTGTGTGCGAGCAGCAAGACTGCGAACCTCATCGGCGACAACAGCAAAACCACGCCCCTGCTCACCAGCACGCGCGGCCTCAATTGCTGCGTTGAGTGCCAACAAATTCGTTTGCTCGGCGATCCCTCGTATAACGTCAAGAACTTTTGATATCTCGTTACTTTGACCTTCAAGCTCATGAATAACCTGAGTGGCTTGCCTAATTTCACCTTCAAGGGCAGTGATTGACTGGCTTGTGTGGGCTACCAGACGCTGGCCAGATGCCGTCTCAGTGTCTGCTCTTCCGGCCGCATCTGCAGCATGCTGTGCATTGCTCGCAACCTCTTGAATGCTTGCCACCATTTGGTTTACTGCCGTTGCTATTTGATCTGTCTCTGCCTGCTGCTCAACTGTAAGTACATTGCTTGACTCAATATCCTTTAGTAGGCCTCGGGTGTGTTCGCTAAGCCGATTTGATGCATCACCTATGCGACCTACTATGGCGCCTGTTTCAGCTTGCATCATTCGTAAAGCAAACTCTATTTGGCCAAACTCATCGGTGCGCCCAGTGTAGAGGGATTGACTTAATGGGTTATTGGAAATATTCCTGGCTCTTTCAACCAGTCTTCCAAGAGGAGAGAGAATAGCCAAAACACTAACAGAGCTTAAGCTTCCTGACATTAAAGTGGCTAACAATAAGCTGCTTATTGATGTATCAGTAAGCATGCCGGCAGCCATTGCGCTTGATATAATACTACCCCATATGAGCAAGAGTATTTTCACGGAAAAGCTAGCAGCCAATTTCGGCCTCGCGGCCTTCCCGCTTCTCAATTGAGCATATAATTTTTCCGCAGCCAAAACCTGCTCAGGTTCAGGCTTGGTCCTTACAGACTGGTATTCAACAATCGAACCATTCTTAGCTATTGGCGTTACATAAGCACTTACCCAATAGTGGTCGCCATTTTTACAGCGATTTTTTACTAGCCCCATCCATGAGCGGCCAGATTTTAATGTACTCCACATATGCTCAAATGCAGCAGGCGGCATATCTGGGTGTCTTACGATGTTGTGAGGCTGGCCTAATAGTTCTTCCTCAGTGAAACCACTGATTTTAATGAAGTCAGGATTAACGTACGTGATATGGCTTTGAGGGGAGGTAGTCGAAAGAATATTGGCATCTTTTGGGAGTTCTAAGTTTCGACCCGTCACTGGTAAATTCTGGCGCATAAGAACCTCAAGGGTTGGCTGTTTTATTTTATTGTTTTCGGCATTAAGCCCAATTTCTTGAGCGTTACGATAAAGCTAGCATGGAAACGATAGGTGCAAGCAAGTTAAGGGTTGCATCGCGCATGTCAATCTAGGCTATACCCTAACTTGATGTCAGGCAGGGCCGCGCCGCTTCGTCAGAATAGAGTCTGCTTTCCCATTTTTTGACACATGCCCGCGAAGGTTATAGATTTCAGCCTGACAGAAATGGGCTTTGAGGCACAACGGAACAGAAAGTGCACTTAAGCCGCCTTCAACCAAGGAGACATCGTGCAGGGGCACCGCATCGGCTACGTCCGGGTCAGCAGCTTTGACCAGAACCCGGAACGCCAGCTGGAACAAACCCAGGTGAGCAAGGTGTTCACCGACAAGGCATCGGGCAAGGACACCCAGCGCCCCCAGCTCGAAGCGCTGCTGAGCTTCGTCCGCGAAGGCGATACAGTGGTGGTGCACAGCATGGATCGGCTGGCCCGCAACCTCGATGACCTGCGTCGCTTGGTACAGAAGCTGACTCAGCGCGGCGTGCGCATCGAGTTCCTGAAGGAGGGCCTGGTGTTCACTGGCGAGGACTCGCCGATGGCCAACCTGATGCTGTCGGTGATGGGGGCCTTCGCTGAGTTCGAGCG
>NZ_JBAIYW010000363.1:0-6969 GCF_036763055.1 Desulfovibrio sp. 1214_IL3152
CCTCTGTCGCGCAGTGGCCTGCGCTCCCGGCATCCCGGCAAAAGGCCGTCGGGATGTAAGGGGCAACGCCGTTTCGCAAACCGCGCTTCACGTCGTTGCGGCGGGTCCCTGCTCATTGCCTGCCGGGTGCCACACACCCGTATGAGTCCCTGTCGCCGGGGCTGATACAGCCACAACCTGCCGCACTGACTGTCCAGGGTAAATGAACAGCCCACAAAATTTTTTACCCAAAACCCGGTAAAAAATTTTGCGTTCTGCCCAGGACAGGTGTGTCAGGCCGTGGCAGTGATGCCCCTTGCGGCGAAGGTTCTCAAAAAGGTGATGGTGAATACCGGAGGGAACAAAAGGCAGGTCCCCGCAAAACGTCAAAACCGCGGCTCCCGAAACTCAAAAGATGATGGGGGCTGAAAACATCAACAGAAGGAGACACATCATGGCAGTTCGTGGCATTAACAAGGTCATCCTCGTAGGACGCCTGGGAAAGGATCCGGAAGTCCGTTACATCCCCAACGGGGGCGCAGTGGCAAACCTGCAGGTGGCCACGTCAGAAAGCTGGCGTGACAAACAGACGGGGGAGATGCGGGAGCAGACAGAATGGCATCGCGTGGTGCTGTTCGGCAAGCTCGCGGAAGTGGCAGGTGAATGTCTGCGCAAGGGCGCGCAGGTCTACATCGAAGGTCAGCTTCGCACCCGTAGCTGGGAGGATAACGGTATCACCCGTTACGTCACCGAAATTCTTGTTAAGGCCACGGGCACCATGCAGATGCTGGTACGTGCCGCAGGTGCTCAGACTCAGCCGGAAGAGGGGCAACAGTTCAGCGGTCAGCCTCAGCCGGAACCACTGGCGGAGGCCGGTACGAAAAAAGGTGGCGCAAAAACGAAAGGCCGTGGACGTAAGGCCGCGCAGCCGGAGCCTCAGCCGCAACCGCCGGAGGGTGACGATTACGGGTTTTCAGACGATATCCCGTTCTGAACGACTGACTGTGACAACCGCCCCGTCCTGTGCGGGGCATCACCGGAGAGATGAGGATGAGCGAATATTTCAGAATACTTCAGGGACTGCCTGACGGTCCTTTTACCCGCAAACATGCCGAAGCCGTTGCCGCACAGTACCGGAACGTCTTTATCGAGGATGACCACGGCGAACAGTTTCGCCTGGTTGTCCGTAATAACGGTGCAATGGTCTGGCGTACCTGGAATTTTGAGGACGGCGCCGGGTACTGGATGAACCATGTCATCCGTGATTTCGGGATTCTTAAGTAAGAGAGGTGCCGGACGGGAACGCGTCCGGCAGACAATCATTATTACCGTTTTGGGAGGTACTAACTATGTCAGTTACAGAGTCTAAGGCAAAAACGGAGCGTAAATCCAGCCGTAAACCTGCAAAAACGCAGGAAACAGTCCTGTCGGCCCTGCTGGCGCAGACGGAGGAAGTGAGCGTGCCGCTGGCCTCGCTGATTAAGTCTCCGCTGAATGTGCGCACGGTGCCGTATTCTGCGGAGTCCGTCAGCGAACTGGCGGACTCCATTAAAGGTGTCGGCCTGTTACAGAATCTGGTTGTTCATGCCCTGCCAGGTGACCGTTACGGTGTCGCCGCAGGTGGTCGCCGACTGGCAGCACTCAACATGCTGGCAGAGCGTGACATCATTCAGGTTGACTGGCCTGTCCGTGTGAAGGTCATTCCGCAGGAGCTGGCGACTGCCGCATCGATGACCGAGAACGGTCATCGTCGGGATATGCACCCTGCCGAACAGATTGCCGGATTCCGTGCAATGGCGCAGGAAGGCAAAACACCTGCACAAATCGGTGATTTGCTGGGTTATTCGCCCCGCCACGTTCAGCGAATGCTGAAACTGGCAGACCTTGCGCCTGTCATCCTCGATGCGCTGGCAGAAGACCGCATCACCACCGAGCACTGTCAGGCGCTGGCGCTGGAGAACGACACCGCGCGTCAGGTGCAGGTGTTTGAAGCGGCCTGCCAGTCAGGATGGGGCGGTAAACCGGATGTGCGGGTTATCCGCAATCTGATTACGGAAAGTGAAGTGGCGGTGAAGGACAACACTAAATTCCGCTTCGTGGGGGCTGATGCTTTCTCACCTGACGAACTGCGTACTGATTTGTTCAGCGATGACGAGGGTGGCTATGTGGACTGCGTGGCGCTCGATGCCGCCCTGCTGGAAAAACTCCAGGCTGTCGCTGAACACCTTCGGGAAGCCGAAGGCTGGGAATGGTGTGCCGGACGCATGGAGCCTGTCGGTGAGTGCCGTGAAGATTCCCGGGCATACCGCAACCTGCCGGAGCCGGAAGCGGTGCTGACGGAGGCAGAAGAAGAACGCCTGAACGAACTGATGATGCGTTACGACGCGCTGGAAAACCAGTGTGAGGAATCTGACCTGCTGGCAGCAGAAATGAAGCTGATTGACTGCATGGCGAAGGTCAGGGCGTGGACGCCGGAGATGCGTGCCGGAAGTGGCGTGGTGGTGTCCTGGCGTTACGGTAATGTGTGTGTCCAGCGTGGTGTGCAGTTGCGCAGTGAAGATGACGTGACTGACGACGCTGACCGCACGGAACAGGTGCAGGAAAAAGCGTCAGTGGAGGAAATCAGTCTGCCACTACTGACGAAAATGTCCTCAGAGCGCACGCTGGCAGTCCAGGCAGCGCTGATGCAACAGCCGGACAAATCTCTGGCACTGCTGACATGGACGCTCTGCCTGAATGTGTTTGGCAGCGGGGCGTACAGTAAACCAGCACAAATCAGCCTGGAATGTAAACATTATTCGCTGACCAGCGATGCGCCGTCAGGGAAGGAAGGTGCCGCATTCATGGCGCTGATGGCAGAAAAAGCACGTTTGGTCGCCCTGTTGCCGGAGGGATGGTCACGGGACATGACGACGTTCCTGTCACTCAGCCAGGAGGTGCTGTTATCCCTGCTCAGTTTCTGCACTGCGTGCAGCATCCACGGCGTTCAGACCCGCGAGTGTGGTCACACGTCACGCAGTCCGCTTGACCCGCTGGAAACCGCTATCGGATTCCACATGCGCGACTGGTGGCAGCCGACAAAAGCAAACTTCTTCGGACACCTGAAAAAGCCGCAGATTATCGCAGCCCTGAATGAGGCCGGACTGTCCGGTGCTGCACGGGACGCGGAGAAGATGAAGAAAGGCGATGCGGCTGAACATGCAGAGTTCCACATGAAAGACAACCGCTGGGTGCCTGGCTGGATGTGTGCACCACGCCCACAGACGGATGCCACTGAACGTACCGATAACCTGGCTGATGCCGCCTGATGAACAACCACACCGCCCCGCCGGAGACGGGGCGGCAGCAAGGGAGATACCGTGATGAAAACTGAACTGACCCTGAATGTATTACAGACCATGAACGCACAGGAATATGAAGATATCCGGGCTGCCGGAAGTGATGAACGCCGTGAGCTGACTCACGCCGTGATGCGGGAGCTGGATGCGCCGGATAACTGGACGATGAACGGCGAGTACGGCAGCGAGTTTGGCGGCTTTTTCCCCGTCCAGGTCCGTTTCACGCCTGCCCACGAACGTTTTCACCTGGCGTTATGTTCACCGGGCGATGTCTCTCAGGTCTGGGTGCTGGTTCTGGTGAATGCCGGTGGTGAGCCGTTTGCGGTGGTTCAGGTACAGCGGCGGTTTGCATCGGAAGCCGTCAGCCATTCACTGGCACTGGCGGCGTCACTGGATACGCAGGGGTACAGCGTTAACGACATCATCCATATCCTGATGGCGGAAGGAGGTCAGGTATGAGCGTACGTTCACAGGCACTGGTTCCCCTCAGCACAGAGCAACAGGCCGCATGGCGGGCGGTGGCGGAGACAGAAAAACGCCGCCATCAGGGTAACACGCTGGCGGAATATCCGTATGCGGGGGCGTTTTTCCGCTGTCTGAACGGAAGCCGCAGGATATCGCTGTCTGACCTGCGATTTTTCATGCCGTCCCTGACCGCAGAAGAACTGCACGGCAACCGTCTTCAGTGGCTGTATGCCATCGATGTGCTGATTGAAACACAGGGCGAGGTCTGCCTCCTTCCCCTTCCCGGTGATGCAGCAGAGCGGTTGTTTCCGTCGGTGCGGTTTCGTGTCAGGGAGCGCAGTCGCCATAAATCCGCGCTGGTCATGCAGAAGTACAGCCGCCAGCAGGCACGGGAGGCAGAGCAGAAAGCCCGTGCGTACCAGGCGCTGGTCGCTCAGGCTGAAATCGAACTGGCATTCCATTCGCCGGAAACAGTCGGAAGCTGGCATGCACGCTGGAGTGACCGGGTGGCAGAGCATGACCTGGAAACCCTGTTCTGGCAGTGGGGCGAGCGTTTTCCGTCACTGGCCGGAATGGAACGCTGGCAGTGGCAGGATATGCCGTTCTGGCAGGTTATTGCGGAAGCCAGTCTTGCAGCAAGAGAGGCCGGTCACGCTGTCCGTGAGATGGAGCGGTGGATGGTGCCGAACAAACTCCGGGAGGCAGCGTGATGCGGCAACAATCACACAGATTACCCGTAAACAGCCTGAATGAGCGGGTTATTTTCAGGAAAAGTGAGTGTGGTCAGCGTGCAGGGATATGGGCTATGATGTGCCCGGCGCTTGAGGCTTTCTGCCTCATGACGTGAAGGTGGTTTGTTGCCGTGTTGTGTGGCAGAAGGACAAAAGCCCCGTAGTTAATTTTTCATTAACCCACGAGGCCCCTGCATGCTTAGACAACATCAGGATAGCCTCTTACCGCGCTTTGCGCAAGGAGAAGAAGGCCATGAAACTACCACGCAGCTCTCTTGTCTGGTGTGTGTTGATCGTGTGTCTCACACTGTTGATATTCACTTATCTGACACGAAAATCGCTGTGCGAGATTCGTTACAGAGACGGATACAGGGAGGTGGCGGCTTTCATGGCTTACGAGTGCGACAAGAAGTCGTCCAACATATTGTTTTGATAAATCACTTATACAAAACCAACTATTCCATTAGTTGTAGCCTACTGAGGCAGGCAAGGCTGGTAACGGCTCTGTCTGAAGCCCTCGGGACAATGTAGCTTAGCAAATATTGCTTCAGTAAATCGTGAGAAGATCTGATCGCTGCAAGCATCATGCGGCGAAAGCGCTAGGCTGGGTGGTATGGTTAACACAGTGAACTGTCGTTAAACGTCGTGACATGAAACAAGCCAAAGATGCTGACAGGCTTGCACCAAAAGGTAAGGGGTAAGGCTATTCCTGTTCGTAATGGGAATACATGGACAACAACTCCCCCGGCGGATAGACAGAACCTAACCCACTCTTTGTATGTTGGCCGGAACTTGGTAAGCCCGAATTCTCGCCCTAGTGGCAGGTGCACTGTAAGGCAAACTGATGAGAATGCGGGTAAAGGAGGATGGAAAAAGCGAAAGCCGGACTGTAATCGTGCGGATAGAGGTTCAACATTTGCCTTAACGGGAAACCGTGCTGACTTCCATCTGGTCTTTAATTGCGAAACATCTGCGAAGGTTTCTTTGGATGACATGTATGAAAATTACATCTAACAATGTAACTGCGGTCATCAACGGAAAAGGTTGGCATTCCATTAACTGGAAGAAATGCCATCAACACGTTAAAACCATACAGACAAGAATCGCAAAGGCGGCATGTAACCAGCAATGGCGTACAGTTGGTAGACTGCAACGACTGCTGGTTCGCTCATTCAGCGCCAGAGCACTGGCGGTGAAACGAGTTACGGAAAATAGCGGGCGTAAAACCCCCGGAGTGGATGGCCAAATCTGGAGTACTCCAGCATCAAAATGGGAAGCGATATTTAAACTCAGGCGAAAAGGGTACAAGCCCCTACCGCTAAAAAGAGTTTTTATACCCAAATCTAATGGCAAGAAAAGACCATTAGGAATTCCCGTCATGCTTGACAGGGCAATGCAAGCCCTGTACCTGCTGGGATTAGAGCCTGTATCGGAAACTAATGCAGATCACAACAGTTATGGTTTCAGACCAGCACGATGTACGGCTGACGCCATTCAACAGGTGTGTAATATGTATAGTTCCCGGAACGCCTCGAAATGGGTTCTGGAAGGCGATATTAAAGGATGCTTTGAACACATTAGCCACCGGTGGCTGCTTGAAAATATTCCTATGGACAAGCAAATACTCCGTAATTGGTTGAAAGCTGGGATCATCGAAAAAGGCATATTCAGCAAAACTCTCTCGGGTACCCCCCAGGGAGGAATCATATCTCCAGTTCTGGCAAACATGGCCCTGGATGGACTGGAAATACTGCTGCAAAATCGCTTTGGTTCGAAACGGTCAAAAATATTCAGGAAACATCAGGTTCACTTCGTCCGGTATGCTGATGATTTCATCATTTCCGGAAAGTCGAAGGAACTTCTGGAAGAGAATGTTCTTCCGTTGGTGAAATCATTTCTTGCAGAAAGAGGGCTGACTTTATCCGAAGAGAAAACGGTCATCACTCACATTACGGACGGATTTGATTTTCTTGGGCAGCACGTCCGACGCTTCGGTAGAAAACTCATAATCAGACCAGCCAAGAAAAACGTTAAACAATTTCTTAGCAAGATCAGAGAGACTATTGAAGGTAACCGAACGGTTCCTGCATGGGTGCTAATAAGTCGGCTTAATCCAATCATCACCGGGTGGGCAAACTATCACCAACATGTAGCATCGGCCGAGACATTTAACTATGTCGACAACCAAATCTGGCGCAAAATCTGGCAGTGGTGCAGAAGGAGACATCCCGGCAAAGGCCGGAGATGGATTTTCCGTAAGTACCACACGACAATAAAAATGTGTCATGGTCGATTTTATGGAGTCGATCCGGAGGGCAGGAAATATGTTCTGTCCCGGGCCAGCGACATCCATATTAATCGATATATAAAAATAAAGGGAGCGGCAAATCCATATGATCCCGAGTGGGACACATACTTCGAAAGAAGGCTGGACTACTCATGGAAGAAATCCCATC
>NZ_JBAIYW010000014.1:0-6925 GCF_036763055.1 Desulfovibrio sp. 1214_IL3152
CGGAGGCGCCCAAGGCTCCGGCCAAGGCCATTGACGACCCGGCCATCGCCGCCCAACTGCAAACGGCTCCGGCCGGCCTCAAGGCCGCCATCGCCGAGCAGATCAAGGTCGCTCCCGAAACCTATAACGCCAATGCCGAACCTGGGTATCTCGGCATTCCCGGCGGCCCCAAAATCAATATGATTCTGGCTTTTGGCTGGGCCTTGTGGTTGGGCTGGATTTTCTCCACCGTGGGCGCTTTTGGCGGCGTTATGGCTGGTGTGGGCCACATGACCGTGCATGGCCTTGGCAACTACGCAAAATCTTTCGGCAAAACACCTCTCAACAAGTCCGTCACCGACTCGGTGCGCGCTTCCAACCAGATACTCGCCGGGCTTTCAGCCGTCATCAGTACCTTCAGCTACTATCGCCTGAAGCGTCTGGTGCTGCCCTTGGGCTTTGCTCTGGGCCTCGGCTCCATCGGGGGCGCGTACCTGTCCACCTCTCTCACAGCGGGCAAGCTGAACTTTTCGTCCTATCAGGGGTACTTTGGCCTTTTCGTTCTGCTGCTGGGTCTTTACCTCATTTGGGAAACGTCCCCTGCGGGGCAGCGCTCCAAGGCCAAGGCCAAGGAAGCTTCCAAGGCTTTTGAGACCGCTGCCAAGGGCAAGGGCGACGGCGTCCCGGCCCCCACAGGCGTCAAGCTTGTTTCTTTCAGTATAACCCGCTGCGTATTCACGTTCTGCGGCGTGGAATTTTCCTTTAACCCGCTGCTGCCCTTTCTCGGTGGTGTTGTCATCGCCAGTATCGCGGCCTTCCTTGGCGTGGGCGGCGGCTTTTTGCTGGTTCCCTTCATTACCAGCGTAACCTCCCTGCCGATGTATCTGGCTGCCGGTACTTCGGCCCTGGCCGTTCTCGTAAGCATGATCACGGGCATCACCACTCTTATGCTGCACGGCGTAATGGTGGACTGGAACCTGGTGAGCATTGAGCTTGTCGGCGTAGCCGTGGGGTCTATCATTGGACCCTTTACGTCGCGGTTTTTCTCTGAAATCTGGCTCAAGCGCCTCTTTATCGTGCTGGCCCTGTATGTGGGTACAGACTATGTGTTGCGCGGTTTCTTCCAGATCAGGATGTTCGGCTAGAACCGTTCATGCTTGAAATGCGCGGCAAGGATTTGTTTTAAATCCTTGCCGCAAAGCTGACGCCGGCGTGCCTGGCCTGCCGGAGCGGCTGGTTCAAGCTTGGCATCATGTTTCAGTTTGGATGCGGCCCGGGCGTGGATCCGGCTTTGCGACTCCGGTGATTTTGACGGTCTGTCTGGCGGGAAATTGCGTGTTCAGCACCGGTTTCCGTGCGTTGCGGCCGCCTGCAAAATAATGGCGCGGGGAGAATTGTCTCCACCGCGCCATTGCGTTATACTTCAGCAGTTCTTTTCATACACCCAAGCCCGGAAGGCGCCACAAGCTTCCTCTACAGCCATGGAAACATTTCTGATCTGGATTGACCCTGTTTTTGTGCTGCCTTTCCGTGTGATACCGCATCCGGAAACAGGCTATATTTTCGGCATGGGTTGTCTGGCGCTTATGGCCGTCATCATTGGTCTTGTCACGCTGAGCTTTGCCAACAGGCTGCATGCCCGGCGGCTGAAGAAGTATCAGGATCAGATGCAGCACTACCACAAACTGGGTGAACAAGCCCTGACGGGGGGCGACAAACAGGCATTCAAGGCCGTAAACCGTCAGGGGCATGAAGCCTTTGGTTACCATTTTTCTCTGAGTGGGGCGCTTTTTGTGGCCTCATTGTGGCCTATCCCCATCATGTTTGCCTGGATAAGATTGCGCTTCGGGCTGTTAAGCCCGGTGCTGCCGTTTGAGTTGCCCCTTTTCGGCAACCAGCCGGGCATGATTTTCTGGTTTTTGCTCTGGTATATTCCCTTGCGCATGTATTTTTCACGTGTGTGGCGCAAACTCCAGCTACGTAAGCGTGAGCCGCTTTCGGATCAAAAAATCATGTATCCCTGAAGCGTATGCCTTTGTGTGTCTTGCGAAATCGGGAAATGTTTTTTGAGCGGCGGGACCGGAAAAGAAGTAATCGTTTGAGCATGTATTGACAGTGAATTTCAATTTCATATAATACGTTTTCCGAGATAACGGCTTTTCCCGTACCGCAAGGAGAATTTATGGTCACACGATTTGGCACTTCGCCGGAAATGATCATTCAAAGCGTTGAGGAAAATGACTCCACGTTTCTGCTGGCTATTGACAGCGCAGGCTTGTACATGACGACCCCCAATTATGTGGGCAAAAGTATGGCAGACCGCAACCGCTATAGCAGCGCCGCCCGGCAGGACGTTGCCGCCCGGCTTGCTGCACTGGGCCTGAATGCTGAAGAGCTTTGGAAGAACAATCAGCACCTGATTCAGAGCGAGACCGTTTCCGCCAAGAAGGTGAACCCTCTCAAGGCTTCCAAGCGCGGCTCCAAAGGGTAGGGCTGCTGCCGTGTAACATGCTGGCATTGCTTTCGATTGAGATGCCTGTGTGGCGGGCGGCAAAGGGGCTGGCAGGGGCTGGTCCCCTTTTAGACAGTGTCGTCACGAGCGCCTTTCCCGGTATCTCTGCGTCGAACTTCGCCTTTTATTCCGGTCGAGTACCATAAGAGTACACTCTCTGCATAAAAGGCTCGTTCTCCTTGATATACCAAGAAAATTCATCTCGTGACGACACTGTCTAGGTTAGCCTCTGCATTCCTTCCGTATTACCTCAGGGGCGGCCAAATATCTTATGGTTGTTCACCTTTTCCCTCACTCGGTTTGCTGTCGTCTGGTAACTCCAGCTTTACCGATTTGGGGAGGGTGGGTAGCCTATTGGAACTTTACACTTAGAGCGTTTTAACCTTGAAAAAGTGAAATTGCTCTAGACGCCGCGCAATGCCGTCAGCGAGACTGCACGATAAATAGGGCAGTAACAGCAAAAATATGGTGGAAAATTGCTGTGCAGTAACCGTTTCAGGCTTGGATCAAGAATAATCTCAAGCGTTAACTGCTCTACATCGAGAGCAGTTAACGCTTGAGATGTTTTGTCTTCAGGGGGCAAGCGCCCGACATCAAGGCATAAACGCCGCTTCTTTGCACAGCAAAAGATGGAGCGGCATATTGCCTGCTTTGCGCATGCCCAGGCGCAAAGCAGGCAATATTTTATGGTTGCACTTTTTTTTCTGTCGCCTTTTCGTATTCTATGGGGCGGCCCTGGCTGTCGCAAAGGTTTATCAGCAGGGTTTTTCCGTCATCCGCAACTTTGAAGAGGCCAAAGCGGGCCTGTTCATAGCGTTTTGCACTGCCTTCTTCAAAATAAAATGCCGAGGCCGCAGTGAGGACGCTGTGTCTGCGTAGTTTATAGGACAGCAGAAATTCGCCATCCTGCAAGGGGCCGCCGTTATACAGGCGCACAAATTCCGCAGCCCCGGCAACGGGAGCATTGCTTATCCGCAGCACAGCCTGTCCCTGATCGGGGATGACGCGGTTAGACGCTTTGCGTTCTTTTTGGGGATCCATCAGGGCCGAATAGATCTTTCCGTTAACCACATAGCTGAGGCTCATGTAGTCGCCCATAAGCAGGGCGCGCGGGTCTACGGGGGCCAGAGGCAGGAGCACGGTTTTGCCGTCTGCGATGACGTGTTCCATCTTTTGCACGGAGAATATGTACCCCGAGAAAAACAGCAATAATATCGCAATGATATATATATTACGCATGGGCGGCCTCCTTTCCCGTAATTTTTGCGGACCACATGCGTAAAATAAGAGCCAGCAACAGCAGGGCAGTGCCGCTTATCGTCAGATACAGAGATTTTTCGGCAAAAGAAACATTAAGCGTGTAGTAGTAAAAGGTCATGTAGATCAGCAGGTATGCCAGCACAAATCCCTGCATGACCATATTGCCCATCTGCCGCGCCAGCGCCAGACCCAGAAGGGCCAGGACCGCGCCCGGCAGATATAATGACAGTACCAAAGAGGCGGCCGCACCCAACAGCGCGGCGATGCGTGCGCGGTTGTGCCGTCCACGGCCTAAAAATACGGCAAGGTAGCTCAAGCCCAGGGCTGCTCCTATGCTCATGCCCTGACTGCCGCTTATAATCAGGATACCTAGTGTAAACAGATACCATGTGACGAGAGAATATATCTGGCAGACCAACATGCCCGCATACGCGCCGAAAAAAATGGCGTCGGCGTTGTGAGCCTCGGTTCTGCCGCGCCACGATTTTTCATGCAGGCAAAAATGCGCAAGCCCCAGGCTGATGGCGGCCCACCATACCAGGGGCAGATACATAAGAATTCCGCTTGAAACTACTGCCTGTCTGTCCGGTTCGTTGGAAAACAGAAAGTCCAGGCCAAGAGCTACCGTCGTAACGACGCCCCCAGCCGCAAGAAAAGTGTAGGGCGGATTTCGCATGATCCAACCGACAATAATCAACAGCAAGGCCAGCAAAAAATAGCTAAACCCGGTGTTTTCGACTGTGAGAAACAGGCTTATGGAAATGCCCACTGTGCCTGTAATGGCAAGGGCAAAGCCGAAATGGCGTGAGAATATGGTGTTTTTTGCCAGCAGGACTCGGCCCAGAAACAGGATGGGGATGGACGCTACAAAGATGGCCGCTTCTTCATTGGTGATGATTTGCAGGGTTACAAAAATGGAAAAAGCAAGAAAACCAGTGAAAAGGATGGCCGCCAGCCAACCCCCAAAAGCCGGCAACATCCTGACATACCAGGGTGAGCGGGGGGTATTCACAGTCGGCAAAGGCGTTTCCCGAGCTATCACGCCCTGGCTTTGCAGGTGTTCCCACAGGCTTTGCCAAGAAATCCCCGGCGCATCATGAATAAAAAAGGAATAACTGTGCGGCGGCGTGGTCTCTGTGTTATTTTTTTCCGCGGCCATACTTTTTTGCAGATGCAACAGCAGCTTTGCCAGGCCCGCAGTGATACCCGTCACCATCAGCCCCCACAACAGCAGGGCCGCGCCGGTTCCGGCTTTGAAAAACAGTTCCGCTTCAGCCAGAAATGCCAGGACAACCGTTGTCGCCGCACCAAGCAGCACGGCCAGCATAAAGAGGTCTGGCTCTTTTTGGCGATACCACCACCACGAAATGCCGCCAGTTGCCAGGGCAAAAAACGGCACAAGACCATGTGGCAGCCAGAGGAAGCCTTCGTTTGTCAGGGAATAATCAGAAAAAATGTACACCAGCAGATATGCAGTGCAGCGAGCGATCAGATCAAAGAAAAGCAGCCTGGGCATCCAGCGCGAACACAGCCATGATTCCTGGGCGCGCTGTGCGGCCCGCCGTGCGGCCCATTCCCATATGATGATGGCGCTGGCAATGACCAAAAGCCATTCGGGAAGGATAAAAAAAGCGCCGAGGGCATCAAACGGCGAGGAAAAACTGCGGCCAAACCAGAGGGCTGCGAAAATACTGCCCACGATCCACGCGGTAAACCACAGGCCGACCTGTCTGCCAGCCAGCGCCAGCAGACAGAGCAGGACCGTCCAGACCCTGAAAAGCTCCCACAATTCCGCGCCGGTTTGATAGGTTTGGCCGAATACGGCCATCATGGGGCCCATGCAGATGCCGCAGGCCAGCAGCAATATCTGTCCAAGCCGTGTGTCAGGTCCGAGAACGACCGCTCCCACGCCACTTGCCGCCACCAGAGAACCCACAAGCGCCATGCGGCCAAAAGGCGAAATGGTTCCCCAGTTCCAGGCAATGAAGCAGATAACGCCCGCCAGAAAAAAGAGCGCCCCACCCATCAGAAAAATGTGCCGCCAGTAGGTCAGCCAGGCTTTGCCGTCCGGTGTGAAGCCACAAAATTCCAGGGATTGTTGCCAGGCTTCCGGGGAGAGCGCTCCTGCATCGCACAGGGCGGTCAGGCTTCCTCGTGTCAGGGAAGGCAGAAGGTTTTCGGTTGCGCCGTCTGCGCCGTCTGCGCCATCTGCGCCATCTTGGACAGCGCTGGTGGCTGTGATCTGGCATCCGGCATTGGATATGTCATTGTTCATAATAGATTCTCATGGTTGCGTTGCCGCCGCAATGGAGTTTTGGCGACCGGGGACTCTGATGAAAAGACGGGGCAAACAGATTTTCCCGTAGTGGAATGGGTGTTTTTAGAGCATTTTAACTTTGAAAAAGTGTAAATGCTCTAACGCTGCACGAAAGTGCAGCGCGCCACAATGTGGCGTGGATTCAGCCGAAAATCGCATTTTTCGGCTGAATGAAAGCTTTGAAATGTGAAGCATTTCAACGTTAATCTGCTCTAGAGCAAGCTGTCTTGTATCTGCAGAATGCTGCCGCGAGAGCCGCGAGTGTTAAGACCGTGGGGATTTCGTCCGTTTTTGTGCGGCGTAAAGAATGCGCTCTTCGTTGCGCAGGTTCACCTTTTGCCAAACGAGGCAGGTTTTCGTATTGGCAGGTCCTGGGTATTTCAGGAGTGAAATACCCACAAGGGAATGGGGTTGCAAACCCTTGCTTGAAACAGGCGCAGACAAAGCGCGCCTACGCCTGTTTCAAACATTGATGGCGTCAGATGAAAAGATTTTTCAGTCTGTGGGGCTGGCAGCGCAGATACTGCCGGGGCGTGTCGGCAATGGAGACGCCCAGAGCCGCCGCGGCATGCCAGGGCCAGCGCGGGTCATACAGCATGCCCCGGCCTATGGCCACCATATCGGCCTGACCGCTGACAATAATGCCCGATGCCAGTTCCGGCTCCGTGATAAGGCCCACGGCTATGACGGGCAGACTGTCGACAGCCTGCTTGATGGTCTGGGCCAGATGCACCTGATAGCCGGGGGCAAGCTCAATTTTCTGTTCGGGCGTCAGGCCCCCGCCGGAAACGTGGATAAAGGCGGCTCCGGCCTTTTCCAGCTGCTGGGCCAGCACAGCGCATTCGTTCACATTCCAG
>NZ_JBAIYW010000482.1:0-6891 GCF_036763055.1 Desulfovibrio sp. 1214_IL3152
GCCGCCAGATGCCCTTTACCGTGGCCTGCATGGGCATTGGCCTTGTAAGCATTATGGGACTGCCGCCTTTCGGCGCATTTTTCAGTAAATTCCTGATGATACAGGCCGCCGCCGAAGCCGGGCAGCTCTGGCTGGCCGCCCTTATTCTCGGCGGCTCGCTGGTGGGCCTTGTGTACTACACACGCATCCTCAAGACCCTGGTCTTTGAGGAACGCCCCGACTATCTGCCCGCAGCCACCGAGGCCCCGCTGACCATGCGTCTTGGCATGGGTGTGCTGGCCGCCCTGTGCCTGCTGCTCGGCCTTGCGCCGCAGTTGCCCATGCAGCTTGTGGTTCCTGTGGCAGGTCTTGCCTTTGTGCCCAATCCTTCCGACGCGCTGGTGCTGCTGGCCGTCAACGTGAACTGGCCCATCTATGTGGTAGCGCCCATATTCGGCGCGCTTTTGCCCGCCATCTTCCACAAGAACCGCGTTATGGCAGGCAAGACCAGCGTGGCTGTGCTGCTTGCCACCGCCCTGCTGGTGATCCTGTTCGGACGCGGGCTGGACACGCTCTCCTTCTGCTTTGCCCTTATTGTCCCCCTGCTCGGGGCGGTCAACATGGCCTATGCCCTGGGCTATATGGAGCACAGCCACAGACAGTGGCGCTTCTACTGCGCCTTTACCGCCATGTGCGGCGGTCTGGTGGGCATGGCGGCCAGCCAGTATCTGCTGAGCTTCTTCCTGTTCTGGGAAATCATGAGCTCGTGGACGCTGTATCTGGCTATTGCCCACGAAGGCGACAAGGCGTCCCTGCGTGAGGCGTTCAAGTACTTTATCTTCAACGTCTTCGGCGCGGGCTTCATCTTTGTGGGCCTGTGCGTTATCGGACCCTTTACCCCCTTCAGCACCCTGCTGCTGGACGGCATGGCTCCCGTCCTGTCTTCGGGCGCGGCCTGGCTCGGCATGGCCCTGCTGGCCGCCGGTTTTGTCATGAAGGCCGCCCAACTGCCCTTCCGCATTGACTGGCAGATGCACCCGGCCCTTGCCCCGACCCCCGTGTCCGGTTACATCTCTTCGGTTCTGCTGAAGAGCGCCATACTGGGGCTTATCAAGCTGTTCATGCTGCTCGGCGGCGGCTTTGCCCTTGCCGGCATTCTGGGCGGTGCGGAACAGGGGATCATCAGCACGACTGTCATGTGGATAGGCGGCATCACCATCATCATGGCCGCTCTTCAGGCACTGCGCAGCAACGGCATCAAGCTCATATTCATCTACTCGACGGTAAGCCAGCTCGGCTACATGGTGCTTGCCGTGGCAGCAGGCGGCGCGCTCGGCTATGCGGGCGGCATGCTGCACGTCATCAACCACGTCTTCTTCAAAGACCTGCTCTTCCTTGTGTGCGGCGCGGTCATGTTTGCCAGCCACAAGGATTCGCTGGACGACCTTGGCGGCATCGGACGCAAGATGCCCTTTACCCTGGCAATGTTCGCCATTGCCGGGCTTTCTGTGGTGGGCGTTCCCCCCACCAGCGGCTTCTCGTCCAAATGGCTTATCTACCATGCCCTCATGGAAGCCGGGCAGCCCTTCCTGGCGCTGCTTTCCCTCATCGGCAGCGTGCTGACCATGGCCTATATCGCCAAGTTCCTGCACGCGGCCTTTCTGGGCCAGCCCGCCCGCGACCTTGACCAGATCAGGGAAGTGCCGCGCATCATGCGTGTACCCATGGGCATTCTGGCCGCGGGTTGTCTGCTTACGGGCATCTTCCCCGGACTTGCGCTCGGCCCCATCAACTCTGTGCTGTTTGAATACGGCTTCATGCCTCTGAACGTGGGCCTTTCCGGCGTGCTTTCAGGCGCGGGAGCCTGGAACGCCACGGGCATGTTCGTGATGATGGCCCTGGCTTTCGCGGGCGGTTGCTGGTTTGTGAAGCGCTTTACCCGCCTGCGCGAAATTGACGTGCACACCTGCGGCCTGCCGCCCGAAACGGCCACCAGCCGCATGACGCCTTCCAGCATTTACGGCGGCCTCACGCGCCTTCTCGGCAGTGAGCGCGCGTCCAAGGAGAACCGCTCATGAGCGATACCCTGCTTGCCATCCTGCATATGTGCGTCTTCCCCGGCGGGGCCTTTGCCCTCATGGTAGCCATGTTCTTCAAGGGACTGGACCGCCGGGTGGAAGCCCGCCTGCAACGCCGCGTGGGACCTCCCCTGGTGCAGCCCTGGCTGGACATTGCCAAGCTGCTGACCAAGGAAACCATGATCCCGCGCACCGCCTGCCGCCCGGCATTTTTGCTGGCCCCGGTTTTCGGCTTTACCGGCATGGCCGTGTGTGCCGCCTTCATACCCATTTCGGGTGTGTATAACGGCCTGTTCAACATGGGCGACCTGCTGGTGATCTTTTACCTGCTGCCCATCCCGGCCATGGCCATCATGCTTGGCGGCTCGGCCTCCAGCTCGCCCTTCGGCGCAGTAGGTTTTTCACGTGAAATGACCCTTATGTTCGCGTATGAAACGCCCCTGCTCATGATTTTGCTGGCAGTAGCCATGCTGACAGGCAAAACCCTCGCGGGCGGCGCCTGGGGCGCGGAATTCTCGCTTTACAAAATCGTGGCCCTGCAGCAGCAGACCGGATCTTTCGGCTTCAATCCGTCCATGATCCCGGCATTTCTGGCCTATCTGATCTTTCTGCCCGGCACTATGGGGGTCGTGCCTTTTGACATCCCCGAGGCCGAAACAGAAATCATCGAAGGCCCGCTGCTGGAGTACGGCGGCCCGCTGCTGGCGCTTTTTCAGATCACGTCGGCGCTCAAGACCTTCGTTGTTCTGGGGCTGGGGGTTGCGCTTTTCTTTCCCGGCACCATATCTGGATGGTGGCCCATCAATCTCTTGTGGTTCCTGTTCAAGTGTTTCGCGCTCATGCTGGTTTCGCTCACCCTGGTCAAGTCGGCCACCGGGCGTTTCCGCATTGACCAGGCGTTTCGCTTTTATGTGACTGTGCCCACAGCCCTTGCGCTGTGCAGCCTGATACTGGTCTGGGTGATGTAAGGAGGCCGCCGTGTCGCTTGACAATATGCTTAAAAAACTTTCCGTGCGTTCGCCGTGGCTGTTCCGCATCAACGCCGGTTCCTGCAATGGATGTGACGTGGAGCTGGCTACCACGGCCTGTATTCCGCGTTATGACGTGGAGCGTCTCGGTTGCCGTTACTGCGGCAGCCCGCGTCACGCCGATATTGTGCTTATTACCGGCCCCCTTACCACAAGGGTGCGCGACCGCGTACTGCGGGTGTGGGATGAAATTCCCGAACCCAAGGTTACGGTGGCCGTGGGCATATGCCCCATATCCGGCGGGGTCTTTCGCGAAGGCTATTCCATTGAAGGCCCCATTGACCGCTACCTGCCCGTGGATGTGAACGTACCCGGCTGTCCCCCGCGCCCCCAGGCCATACTTGAAGGCGTGGTGCTGGCCCGGTCCATCTGGCTGAAAAAACTGGGCGTGGAGGAATAACATGGCGGGCTTTCTTAAAGTTTTATTCCGCAACCTGCTTGAAGGCCCCAGCACCGACCCTTTTCCCCTGGGCGAAACCTTCACCCCCGAGCGCCTGCGCGGCAGGGCCGTGGTTGACCCCGACCTGTGCATGGGCTGCGGCATCTGCCGCCACTCCTGCGCCGCGGGGGCCATCCATATCGGCCAGTTGCCCGACAGCTCGGGCTTTACCATAACCATCTGGCAAAACTCGTGCTGCCTCTGCGCCTCGTGCCGCCACTACTGCCCCACCGGGGCCATGAGCATCAGCACTGACTGGCACTCGGCACACACTCAGACCGAGAAATATAAAAAACTTGAGCAGCATACCATCAAGTATGAACCGTGCGCCCAGTGCGGCGAGCTTATGCGGCCCATACCCAAGGCCCTGGCTGAAAAGCTCTATGCCTGGAACGAAGAGATAGACCCCGAGCTGACCCGCAGGCTCTGCCCCAAATGCCGTCAGATTGAAGACGCCAAGCGCAATGCCTGCCTGCTGCCGGAGCCGGGTGAAGCCCCGGTGGAAAAGGCCGTAACCTCGGCGGCTCCCACAAAAGATTAGCGGTCTGCACCGCGGAGAACATATGCAAGAGACCATCAACGGCAACGCCAGAGTCATTGAGGACCTTTCCCTCCTCTGCACCGAGGCCGACGCCATCCACCACAGTACCGACAGTTTCGGCAACGCCTACCACTGGTTTCGCCTGGGTACGCCGCGCATGCTCACCCGTGGCGCGGAGATATTGCGCCAGGCCGAAGCCCGCCTTGCCATGGTGACGGCCTATAACCGCCGCCAGCTCAGCGAGCCCATGCAGGAAGTGTGTTACCACTTTGAACTGGACGGTGTTATTTACAATATGACCGTTACCCTCAACGGCGAGTGGCCCACCGTACCCTCCATCACGCCGCTGTTCGCCAACGCGGACTGGCACGAACGGGAAATGATGGAACTTTACGGCATCCAGGTCACGGGGCAGCCCAATCCCCGCCGCCTCTTCCTTGATGAAGAGCTGGACGCGGGCATTCTCAACGAAGCCGTGCCGCTTTCCATCATGATGAACGGCGCCTGCACCACCGACCTGTGGGAACGCATCCTCAAGGATAAGGAGAACCCGTCATGACCAGCACCTTCACCATGCCTCTCGGGCCGGTACACGTGGCCCTTGAGGAACCGGTATACTTCCACCTGACGGTGGATGGTGAAACCGTGCGCCACGTTGAGCTGACCTCCGGCCATGTGCATCGCGGCATGGAGGCCATGGCTACCCAGCGCAACCTGGTCAAAAACGTCACGCTGACCGAGCGCGTGTGCTCCCTGTGCTCCAACAGCCACTCCTTCACCTACAGCATGGCGGTGGAAAACGTGCTGGGCATCACCATTCCCGACCGCGCGCGCTATCTGCGCGTGGTGGCGGAAGAAATCAAGCGCATAGCCTCGCACCTTTTCAATACGGCCATTCAGGCGCACATCATCGGCTTCAAGTCGCTGTTCATGCACGTCATGGAAGTGCGTGAAATGATGCAGGACCTGAAAGAAACGGTTTATGGCAACCGCATGAACCTGGCTGCCAACTGCATCGGCGGCGTAAAATACAATGTGGATGCGGAACTGCTGGACTACATGCGCAAGATGCTGGACAAGGTTGAGCCGCAGGTGGACGAAATCCGCGACATTTACGACTCCAACAGCATGGTGCTGGCCCGTACAAAAGGGCTTGGCGTGCTGCCCAGGGAAGACGCCATCCGCCTTGGCGTGGTAGGCCCGGTGGCGCGCGGCTCCGGCCTGCATCTGGATGTGCGCAAGGATTCGCCCTACGCCGCCTATCCTGATGTGGAGTTCAAGACCATTGTGGAGCAGGGCTGCTGCATTCATGCCCGCACCATGGTGCGCATGCACGAAGTGCTTGAATCCTTCAGCATTATCCGCCAGTGCATCGCGCGCATGCCCGGGGGCGAAGTAACGGCCCCCATGCGCCAGATACGCACGGCCGAAGCCTGCGCCCGTTCCGAAGCGCCACGCGGCGAGGTTTTCTACTATATCCGTACCAACGGCACTGATATACCCTCGCGCCTCAAATGGCGTGTGCCTTCCTACATGAACTGGGAGGCTCTGGGCGTGATGATGCGTGACTGCAATGTGGCCGACGTGGCCCTGATCACCAACAGTATCGACCCCTGCGTATCCTGCACGGAACGCTAGAGCAGATTAACTTTGAGAATGTACATTCTCAAAGTTTAAGTCACGCTCGCTTCGATGCTTAACCGCGCAAGTAAATTGCGCTTGCATCTTTGCGGCGGGCGACTGCTCACGCAGCCGCCAGAGCAATTTCAAAGTGAAATTGCTCTAGAGCACTTGACGCCTGAGCGGTACGGATTTTTTAAAAATCCGCACAGAGCACGCCAGCTTTTTAACGTTGGACGGCTCCAGGCAGCGCGCGGCGCATACCGGGTACTGCCGGGAGAGGCCGAAAGCAGCCGGAAAACGATTTTTCTCGCGGAACGCCCCAGGGCGTTCCGCCGGATAAAAGCCGGTCCGGCGCAGGCGGTAACACAGCCCGCCGAAGTGCCGTAAAAATTGAAGCGGCGGAAAAAACATGCATGAAGCGAGTCTGGTTCAGGGGCTTCTGGACATCTGCCTGAAGTCTCTGAAAGATCATAATGAGGCGCATCCTGAAAATCAGGTGGAGCGCATATGCAAGGTGGAGTGCCAGCTTGGCCTTATCGCCTGCGTGGAGGCGCAAACCCTTACCGCCTGTTTTGAGCTTTTTGCGGAAGGAACCCCGGCCGAAGGAGCGCAACTGCTTTTGCACACAGCGCCCCTGCCCTGCCGCTGTACTGATTGCAGCCATGAATTCAGCCTGACGCAACGGCATTTCGTCTGTCCCAGTTGCGGCGGCGAGAACATCCACTTCAACGGGGGCCACGGACTTACCCTGATGGCCCTGCACGTTGCATCCGAGGAAACGGACCATGACTGAACATATCCAGGTCGTACCCGACAAATGCCGCGCCTGTCGCCGCTGTGAAGTGGCCTGTATTGCCGCCCACCACGGCATGAGTTTCAAAGAAGCCATGAAGCATCGCGATGAGCTTGTATCGCGCGTGCAGGTGGTCAAGGCCGAAGGCTTTAAAACCACTGTGCGCTGCCACCAGTGTCCTCATGCGCCCTGCGTCAATGTCTGTCCCACCGGGGCGCTCCAGCAGGATGAGCAGGGACGCATCATCATGCGCGTCCAGTACTGCGTGGCCTGCAAAATGTGCATGGCGGCCTGCCCCTACGGAACCATCACGATGGAAACCATCGGCATGCCTTCGGTGGACGGCGAAGACGGCGAAACTCTCGCCCAGCGCGCCCGCCGCGAGGTAGCCGTGCGTTGCGACATGTGCC
>NZ_JBAIYW010000366.1:0-6838 GCF_036763055.1 Desulfovibrio sp. 1214_IL3152
GGCGATGACGTGGCGCTGGAACTGCTTGCCGACGAGCTTTTGCGCCTGCCGCACGCCATACACCTTGTCTGCGCGGGCGCGGATGCCGCCGACGCCGTGCAGGCTTTGAAAAACAGGCATTGCCATCTGGCGGTGCTGCACATGGCTGATGACGACAAGGGCGGCTTCAATTTTTCCTTTGTGCGGCAGCACTGGCCTGAGGGCAAGATTGCCCTGATCAATCTGGCTATCCGTCAGGTCGGCCTGGTGGTTCCTGCGGGCAATCCGCATGGCGTCAAAAGCGTGGCCGACATAAAAAGCATGAAACTGCGCTGCGTGAACCGCCAGGCAGGCTCAAGCACCCGCATGCAGTTTGACGCCCTTTTGCGCCATGCCGGCATGACGCCGCAGGACGTTCCAGGCTATGAAAATGAAGTGGAAAGTCAGCTTGCCGTGGCAGCCGCCGTGCTTATGGGAAGGGCCGACTGCGGCCCCGGCGTGGCTGCCGCGGCCAGAGCAATGGGACTGGACTTTGTTCCCCTGGCGGGCGAACGCTGGGATCTCGCTGTTCCCGAAGCGTTCAGGGAAGACCCCCGTGTGGTCGGCGTGGAAAGCCTGCTGCAGAAACCTGAATTCAAAAAGCGCCTTGAAGGCCTTGGCGGCTACGACACGCGCCTGACCGGGCAAAAACTTGAGCTTGGCGTCCGCCTTGGGGCGTGATAAGAAAAAGCCCCGCCGTCGGCAAACGGAGGGGCTGGGTATGGACCGGACTGCGGCAGATCAGGCCGGTCCTGGAGGAGATGGCAATTTCAACGCATGGGGCGCAACGATTCAGTATAAATTCTTGCCACAAGCTGGCGGGAAACGCTGACCGGCGCCACCGAGAGCAGAAGACCCAGCGAAGGCGTCTGCTCGACGAAGTTGCAAAACTCTTCCACATCGAACTCCTGGACTCCCAAGTCCAGGAGTTTTTGCGTTATGCCCAGGCTGAATATCCAATTTTCCACCGCCCGCGCCGCTTCAGCGGCTTCTTCGGGCATGCCCCGCAGTCCGGGGGCTACCGGGCCAAGCACATGCGCCAGCACGTCGGGCTTTGCGGCGTAACATGCGCCAACCACAGCGGGCAGCAGAATAGCCAGACGCAACCCGTGGGGGAGATTTCTAAAGCGGCCCAAAGGCTGCTCCAGCGCGTGGGCCATATGCAGATGGCTGTTGTCAAAAGCTACCCCGGCCTGAAGCGCCGCCAGGCACAGCCCGTAACGGGCCTTGAGGTTTTCCGGCTCTGTCAGCGCCACAGGCAGCCAGCGATGGACCAGGCCCACGGTTTCGCGGGCCAGCGTAACCGCCAGTGGGTTGGCTGCCGTGGCTGTGGCTGCTTCCACAACCCTGCAGAACGCATTTATGGACACATAACGGCTCTGCTCTGCCGAAAGCCCGGTCATAAGGGCCGGATCGTCAATGGCGTAACGGGGGTACATGCAGTCGTATCCCACAATGGATCTGTGACTGCGCCCTGATACGGTGACCACGGCAAAACGGTTTACTTCACTGCCCGTGCCGTGGGTGAGATTGACGGCAACCAGAGGAAGGGCCTTTTGGGGCGTGAAGCGAAAACAAAAAAGATCTTCAGCGCTTTTACCGGGGTTAGCCAGCAGTATGGCCGCGCTCTTGCCGCAGTCCAGAGGACTGCCCCCGCCGATGGCGAGCACTGCTCCGGCATTGATGGCCCGCCCAAGGGCTGCTGCATCGTCCACAGTATCTGTGGTGGGGTTGGGCGTAACCCTGTTGTACAGGGCAGGCACAATGCCATGTCTGAGGGCGGCGGCTTCTACTTTGTCCCACGCGCCCGAAGCGCGGTAGGCATGACCGCCGCAAACACAAAGGACTGCTGTTATTCCCTCGCTTTTCAACTTGCCCAGGATGGGGTCTATCTTGTCTATGGCTCCCGCACCGAGGTAAGCAATGCTTTTTACCCGTACTTCACGAACCATATTGTAATCGCAGCAGTCATCCCACATGGCAACCTCCCGCGATCACGCTGGGCTTTTATTGCGCTGCATTAAACTAGAACGAATATAAGTTTAGGTCAAGGAGCTGCGCAATTTTTCACATAATTTTTGCACAAATAATCTTATTGATAAAAAAATCACAATACCGTAAATAAAAGGATTGTGCGTTTTTTATTATTTCTGGCGAACTTTTTTTCGCCAACCCCCTGCCTCATATCATCTTTTTTTATTCCGCCTGTTTTTTCGCACGCCCCACGCGGCAAAATCCACGCCAAGTCTCCACGCCAGCATTTAAAGAACACAGTTTCCGGCCGCTCCAAACCAGCTCACGTAGCGTCCAGAGCCATCGGGTGGGGCATCGTGCTTTACACACGGCTCGCCTATGTCCGCCAGGCTTGCCCGCCCTTTTGCTCCCGAAACCAAGCGCAGCCGGCAGGGGTTGGCCGCCGGACTTCCCGCCATGTGCCAAAGGGCAAAGCCGCCCCGCCAAAAGCCGCCCCTTTATCCTCACCGCCGCGGCAACGTGCCGCCAACCTTGAAAGAACAAGGCCCGGAGCCTTCCGGGCTCCGGGCCTTCCCGCACTGACTGCACGCGCGTCCGCAGGAACACGGACCCACAGCCGCTCAGCGCAGCAAAATCGCTATCGGGGTACTGCCAGAATAACCTGCGAAGCCTTGACAATGGCCGTCACTTTTTTGCCCACGGCCAGACCCAGCTTTTCCACGCTGCCCATGGTGACAATGGACGTGATGCCCACGCCGCCGGGCATATCTACCAGCACTTCGGCGTTGACCGCGCCGGGCGTAACCTTGCTCACTGTGCCGGGGAACTGGTTGCGCGTGGAAAGAAGATACTTTTCGGCATCATTCATCAGCAGCACAAAGCTCGCCTTGATCAGGGCCATAGCTTCCACACCGGGCTTGAGCCCAAGCTTGCCGGTGCTCACCTTGGTTATGGAGGCCACGATATTCAGCCCACCATCGACGGACAGCTCCACCTCATCGTTGACTGCGCCGGAACGCACCGCCACCACTTTGCCTTTAAAGACATTTCTTGCGCTTGTTTCCATAGTATCATCCTCGTATGGGGTACTCTTTCACCCATGACGGGCAAAAGCGGGTTTTATCCATATGCCAGCATAGTGCAGGACGCCGCGCAGCGCCACCCTGACACGCTGGACAGCATAAACAGCAATAAAGACTGCGATGCCGATCAGTTGGATATACACGCACAGGAATCATTCCTGAAGTGATTTGCGGAACAACGACGCGTCGTCTGCGCAGGCTTCCCCGCTTCGCCCGGTGATCTCCCTGCGCGCCGCGCGTTGCCGTCAGCCAGACCGCCCGCGAAGCTGGACAATACACAGAAACACACGTTGTCAGCCCGCTGCGCTGTGATGATTTCAGGCACACGCCAAAAGCGGTGTCATGATTTACTTGCCTACGACGTTGGGCAGCCGGCCACTTTCAGGCCTGGCTCCCTGGCTGCACTACGCGCACTTCTTGAGCGGCAGCATCACACCGGCATGTATGGCCGCAAAGCTGCCATGCCTGACAGTGCGCAAGCATACGAAAAGGCCGGTCCACAGGACCGGCCTTGCCTCATGAAAGCCATCTGTTCACGCCAGACGGCATGCGCGCAATGTTATCTTGAACGTGCCCCGCGCAGACTCGCGCAAGCGCCGCCACGCAGGAGCGCAGTCCGGAGCGCAAGTTGAAATGCAGTTTGGAATGCTGTTTAAAACGCAGCCTGAACCGCAGGTTGAACCGGTGACCGCAGGCGTTGCGGCCAAGCCCGCAACGCACGGGCCTTGCGCCGCCCAACGCTGCAGCAAGCAAACCGCACTGTCATCTTCAAAAAGCCGCCAAAACTTGTTGCTCACGCTGCACCGAAAAAGCTGCCGGCCAACGCCGGACAGCGCTCATGCAAAAGCGCATGCGCCATATCCGCCCTAAATATTTTCCGTAACCCAGTCCACCACCTGGGCCATACGCTTGAGCGTATAGCGCCGGTGCGGGCTTTTCTGGGCCAGGTCCTCCAGCGTTCCGTCCAGACGGTAGATGCGCCAGTCGCCTTCGGGCAGCGCGCCTTTTTCCATGCCCTGATTGATGGCGCTGCGCGCGGCGCCGGGCGAGCAGAACAGCTCAAATTCCTGCACGCCGGGGTCAAGTACCACCTGCGCGCCGCTTGCAATGTCTACAATGTAATTGCCGGGGGCAAAAACATAGACAAAGGGGCAAGGCTCCGCCGGAAACTCCTGCTCCGGCTCGGGCGCTGGCCCGGCCTTGACGCAGGCCAGCAAGGGCAGGGCCAGCAGTGTAACCAGCAAAAGGCGTGCTTGCATTGTCTACCTCAGTGTAACGGGCGCTCACGCCCGGTTATATGCCGCCTTTAGGGCAGATCAACTTTGAGGATGGACATTCTCAAAGTTTACGGCACGCCCGTTTCGGCGCTTCACAGCGCAAATACATTGCGCTTACTCACGCAGCCGCCAGAGCAGTTTCAAAGTGAAATGCTCTAAAAGGACAGTCAGCGTCGGGAAGCGGCCATGGCCTGAAGCCTGCGGATGCGTTCTTCCAGGGGCGGGTGCGTGCTGAAAAGATTAGCCATGCTGCCGTGGGCAAACATGGGGGACACAATGAACATCTGCTCGGTACTGGGGTTGCCTTCGCGCATGGGTATGCGCCCACTGGCCGCGCCCAGCTTGGCAAGAGCGCCTGCCAGAGCCAGAGGCTGCCCGCAAAGCTCCGCTCCCGTGTCGTCGGCCAGATATTCGCGCGAACGCGAAATGGCCATCTGCACAAGTCCGGCGGCCATAGGGGCCAGCAAGGCCATGACCAGTGCGGCTATGGGATTGACCCCGTTGCCCTCGCTGTCCCGGTTGCCGCCGAAAATGGCTGTAAACTGAAAGATGTTCGCCATGGTCACAATGGCGGAAGCCATCACCCCGGCAATGGTCTGAATGAGTATGTCGCGGTTGACGATATGGCCGATTTCATGCGCCACCACGCCGCGCAGCTCTTCGGGCGGCAGCAGGCGCATAAGCCCTTCTGTTACGGCAACCACGGCATTTTCAGGGTTGCGCCCCGTGGCAAAGGCATTGGGGGCCTCCTCGGGAACCACGCACACGCGGGGCTTGGGAATACCCGCATTGTACGCCAGTTCTTCAACAATCTTATGCAGGTATGGGGCTTCTTCCGGTGCAAGCTCGCGCGCACGGTACATGGATAGCACGATCTTGTCCGAGTACCAGTAGCTGCCCACGTTCATGAGCAGGGCCATGCCGAAAGCGATGATGATGCCCGTGCGCCCGCCCAGCAGGCCGCCGAGCACAATGATGATGCCCGAAAGCAAACCCAGAAGAAGAACGGTCTTGATCTGGCTGGTCATGCAAACTCCTCGCCTTGCGAAAATTATATGGATGCGTTGACTCTGCACTGGCACAAAAAACCTCATGCCCCGCGCTGCCACGCCATTAAAGCATATAAGCATCGGGGCATGACTGGCAAGAAGGGCCTCCCCGGAAAAGGCCGCTGCAGGCGTAAAAAACGTTTGCCAGGAGCGGATGCGTGTTGCGGCGCGGCCTCGCCGCGCGGATGGCTCCCAATAAAGACAACCGGAGCGCCTCAAGCGCCAACAGCCCCGGATAATGGAGCGCTTTCCAGATATGGAGCGCCTTGCTGTTGCGGCTGGAGTCGCCAAGGAAAGTCACAAGGCACCTGTTCTTGAGCATTTTAACTTTGAAAAAGTATAAATAGCGCGCCGCGATGTGGCGTGGATTCAGCCGAAAATCGTATTTTGGGGCTGAATGAAAACTTTGAGAATGTACATTATCAAAGTTTAAGGCACGCTCACTTCGGCGTTTAACCGCGCAGATAAACTGCGCTTACGCCTCCGTAGCGAACGTCTGCTCACGCAGCCGTCCAGCAATTTAAAAGTTAAATTGCTCCAGGCAGTGTCGTCACGAGATGAATTTCCTTGGTATATCAAGGAGAACGAGCTTTTTATGCAGGGAGTGTACTCTTATGGTACCCGACCGGAATAAAAGGCGAAGTTCGACGCAGAGATACCGGGAAAGGCGCTCGTGACGACACTGTCTAGAAGGCCGCTCCGCTGCCGTTGCGCGCCTGCCACCAGAGCTGGAAGACCAGCAGTGTCCACAGGGGCTTGCGCAGGTCTGCCCTGCCCGAAACATGCTCGTCCACCAGGGCGCGGACTGCCACAGGATCAAAAATACCTTGCGCCTTGAGGCTGTCCGCACTGAGCAGGTCTTCCACAAGCGGACGCATGCGCCCGCGCAGCCATTCCGCCACGGGAATCTGAAAACCCCGCTTGTTGCGGTACAAAATCTCTTTGGGCAACATATCTGCAAAAGCCCGCTTGAGCAGCCATTTGCGCTTGAAGCCGTGCAGTTTGCGGCCCACGGGCAGGCGCGCGGCAAACTCGGCCACGTCCTTGTCCAGAAACGGCGCCCGCACCTCAAGGCTGTGCAGCATGGAGCAACGGTCCACCTTGACCAGAATATCATCCAACATGAACTGGCGCACATACACGTAAAAAGCCCGCGCCAGAGGCGCAGCCGCAGAATAGGGCCGCCAGTGCTCATACTGCTCCCGGGTGGGAGCAAACAGACGTTCCGGCGCAAGAAAACCGGGAGCCTGCGCCTTGAACGGGGCGTCCAAAATCTCTGCCTGCATGTCGGGCGTAAAAGCCGTCAGCATGGTCTGCACGCGCTGCCATGCCGGAGCCTGCGCGGCGCGCAGAAAAGTGGCCACCGCCAGACGCGGATTGATATACCCGGCGGACGACGGCAGGCGGCGGGCCAGAGGCTCCACAACCTTGCGCCGCA
>NZ_JBAIYW010000091.1:0-6818 GCF_036763055.1 Desulfovibrio sp. 1214_IL3152
GTTGCAACTGCTGGGTCCCGCCCCCGCGCCGCTGGCCCTGCTGCGGGGCAGGCGACGTTATGCCTGCCTTGTGAAAGGGCAGGACTGGCAGGCCATACGCTCACTGTATTTTTTTGCCCTTTCACAAAAATGCGCTAAAAATCTACGACTTTTTCTTGACCTTGATCCTGTAAATATGTTGTGAATGGCAGTTGTATTTTTTTGCTGGCTGTGGAGTGCCGCCGCTTCTTTCTGGAGAAGCAAGGGCGGCCGATTTTTTAATGCAGACTTGGCCCTATGGGGGGGCGGCGTTTCAGGCCGTTGCGTGACGGTTCGGATAGCTCACGTCCTGTATTCAGGACATGGCTGCGCCGGCTGAGGTTTTCTGGAGGAGTAATGAAGTTTTTTCGTGTACCGGCCTTGGTGCTGGCTCTGGTTCTTTGCTGTTCGCCCGATGCCCGGTCTGAAGGCTTTGCCCTTAACGAGTGGAGCGCCCGTGGGGTGGCTCTTTCCGGCGGGATGGTGGGCCGTGCCGATGACGTTTCTACGCTGGCCTATAATGCCGCGGGCATAACCCAGGTTCCCGGAACGCACGTTATGGGGGGGCTGGCCTTTATTGCTCCCTTGGGCACCATTGTGGCCGACATGGGCAACGGCGTGGAAAAGCACACCTCTACCAAGCCCGATGTGTGGCTGGCTCCGCACGGTTTTGTGAGCCACCAGCTTAACGACAGGGTGTGGCTCGGCTTTGCCTCCTTCAGCCGTTTCGGCCTGGGCAATTCTTTCAACAGCCAGTGGGTCGGCCGGTACAATATGTACGACATCGGCATGCAGACCGTGTCTTTTGTGCCGAGCCTGGCCTACAAGGTCAATGACATGCTCTCCCTTTCCGTGGGAGTGGAGGCCCTGTACGCCCATGTGTATATGGGCAACAAGATTCCCACGCGAACGGCCACGGACGCTTTTGACAACGATCTGCAACTGGAAGGCAGCGGCTGGGGCGTGGGCGCGCATCTCGGCATGCATATGCGTTTCAATGACCAGTGGTCCCTGGGCCTTTCCTACAAAAGCCAGATCACGCTCAACCTCTTCGGCGATGTGGATTTCGGCTACGAGGGACCAAACGGCCTCATAACTGCCGGGGTAATGCATGGCCCGCAAGCCCGCGACCGCAGCGCCAATGCCACTTTGCAGCTTCCTGACTCCATCGCTCTCGGTATTGCCTACAAGCCTGTGGATAACCTGAGTTTTGAAGTGGGTACGGTCTTTACTCGCTGGTCTACCTATAATGCGCTGAATATCAATATGGGCGATGACTATTCCGCCATCAATAACAAAGAATGGCGCGACGGCTGGAACTTTAACGCCAGTGTGGAATACAAGCCCCTGGACTGGTGGGCCTTGCGCGCGGGCTTTGCCTACGAGACTCCGGTGGTCAACGAAAGCTACAGCGACTACATGATGCCCACCAACGGGCGCACCATGATGAGCCTGGGGACGGGCTTTACGTGGGAGAACTGGACAGTTGACCTGACCTACGCCCATTTGTGGATCAACCCCGTGGACTATGACCATACCGAAACTTCCGGTATCCGTTCTCCGGCCAGCGGGATCAAGGGCGGCCATTCAGAGAATGTGCAGGCCAATATCTACATGTTCTCTGTGGGCTACTCTTTTTAGAGCAATTTAACTTTTAAATTGCTCGGACGGCTGCGTGAGCAGACGTTCGCTACGGAGGCGTAAGCGCAGTTTATCTGCGCGGTTAAACGCCGAAGTGAGCGTGCCTTAAACTTTGAGAATGTATATTCTCAAAGTTAATCTGCTCTAGAGCGCTTTAACTTTGAAAAAGTGTAAATGCTCAACGTTGCACGAAAGTGCAGCGCGCGGCAACGTGGCGTGGATTCAGCCGGAAATCGCATGTTTCGGCTGAATGAAAACTTTGAAATGAGCTTGCTGTCTTTATTGGGGCCGCCTGCGTAGCGGGCGGCAGAAGACGCGAAATATGAAAGAGCGGTTCCCTTTGCGGGAACCGCTCTTTTTAAATACTCGCGGCGTAAATCACTGCAGCCGCTCTTGTAGTGCGCTTATCTGGCGTTCACCTGCTCACCTGGTGCTCGTTTGGCCCATGCATGAGGAGGACAGGGGGCTTGCAGCCTGAGCGCGCACCCGCGCACTCAGGCCATTCATACTATTTATCCGCTTATTTATCTGCGCCGCAACATTTTTTATACTTCCTGCCGCTGCCGCAGGGGCAGGGATCGTTTCGGCCAATGCGGGGCGCGGCCTTTGCCGGGGTATTACGCGGTTCTTCGGAATCGCCCCCCCCGGAATAGGAAAGGTTGCCCCGGTCTTCCTTATGGCGGTATTCCCGCGCCAGGGGCTGCCCCTGAGGTTCTTCGCTTTCGGGAGCGATCTCAATGGCCTCCACGGGAGCGGTTTCCGCCGGGGCCACGCGCACGCGGCAGAGAGCTCGGAACACGTTTTCGCGAACCTGGAACAGCATGGCCTGGAACATTTCAAAACCTTCGCGCTTGTACTCCAGCTTGGGGTCGCGCTGGCCGTAACCGCGCAGGCCGATGCCGTCGCGCAGGGCGTCCATGTTGCGCAGGTGCTCTTTCCAGCAGCGGTCAAGCTCTTCCAGCATGAAGTAGCGCTGGATGTCCCGGTAGCTTTCGCCGGTTTCGGAGCGCAGTTCTTCCAGCACCTTGCGTATGAGGGGTTCGCATTCTTCACGCTCGGGCAGGGGCGCATTTTCAGGCAGCACGCGATCCAGGTTGAAAACATCGCGCAAGCGGGCGAAGGCGGCCTCACGCAAGCCGTTGTGATCGTCCACAGGCACGCCGTCCAACGTGCTGTACACGTCATCAAGCACGTCGTTCATGAACTCGTCCATCACCGGGTCAAGGTCTTCCTCGACCATAATTTCACGGCGCAGAGCGTAGATGACCTCGCGCTGCTGGTTCATGACGTTGTCATAGTCCAGCAGGGTCTTGCGGATTTCAAAGTGGTGGGCTTCCACGCGCTTTTGCGCTCCCTCCACCGCGCGGGTGACCATGGCGTTTTCAATGGCTTCGCCGTCGCGCAGGCCCAGCTTTTCCATAAGGCCCTTGATGCGGTCGGAACCGAAAAGGCGCATGAGGTCGTCTTCGAGCGACAGATAGAAGCGTGAAGAGCCGGGGTCGCCCTGGCGCCCTGAGCGGCCGCGCAACTGGTTGTCGATGCGGCGGCTTTCGTGGCGTTCCGTACCCAGAATATGCAGGCCGCCAAGGTCCACCACGCCTTCGCCGAGCACGATGTCCGTACCGCGCCCGGCCATGTTGGTGGCAATGGTGACCTTGCCGGGCTGACCGGCCTGGGCCACTATTTCCGCTTCTTTTTCATGCTGCTTGGCATTGAGCACGTTGTGGGGAACGCCGAGCTTGCTCAGGCGATGCGAAAGCATTTCGGAGGTTTCGATGGAAATGGTCCCCACCAGGACGGGCTGGCGGTTTTTGTGCAGTTCGGCGATGGCCTCAACGATGGCGTCAAATTTTTCCTGACGGCTGCGATAGATGAGGTCAGGGTAGTCCTTGCGCTGCATGGGCCGGTTGGGCGGAATGGAGATAACTTCCAGGTTGTATATCTGGTGAAATTCCACGGCTTCAGTGTCGGCTGTGCCGGTCATGCCCGAGAGCTTGTCGTACAGGCGAAAATAGTTCTGGAAGGTGATGGAGGCGAGAGTCTGGTTTTCGGCGGCGATGGTGACGCCTTCCTTGGCTTCCAGCGCCTGATGCAGCCCGTCGGAATAGCGGCGGCCCGCCATGAGGCGGCCGGTAAATTCGTCAACAATGACCACCTGGTCTTCCTGCACAATGTAGTCCACATCGCGCTTGAAAACCTGATGGGCCTTGAGCGACTGCATCACATGGTGCTGCGCCGTGATGTTGGCGGGATCAAACAGGTTGTCCAGCTTGAGCAGTTCCTCGCAGCAGGCCACGCCTTCATCGGTGAGCATGGCGGTGCGGGCCTTTTCGTCAATGGTATAGTGCTCGGGCCGCAGTTTGCGCACCACCTCGTCCACGATGCGGTACATGCCCACCGACTCGTCGGACGCGCCGGAAATGATGAGAGGCGTACGGGCCTCGTCAATAAGAATGGAGTCCACTTCGTCAACGATGGCGTAATTGTGCCCGCGCTGCACCAGTTGGTGTCCATAAAACTTCATATTGTCGCGCAGGTAGTCAAAACCGAATTCGTTATTGGTGCCGTAGGTGATGTCGGACTGATACTGCTGCTTGCGCTCGCCGTCGTCCAGGCCGTGAACGATGACGCCGGTGCTCAGGCCCAAAAAGCCGTAGAGCTGGCCCATCCAGGCCGCATCGCGCTTGGCCAGGTAGTCGTTGACAGTGACCACGTGCACGCCCTTGCCCGACAGGGCGTTGAGCACCACGGGCAGGGTGGCGACAAGGGTTTTGCCTTCACCTGTCTTCATTTCCGCGATTTTGCCTTTGTGCAGCACCATGCCGCCTATAAGCTGCACATCATAGTGGCGCATGCCGAGCACGCGCCGCGAGGCTTCGCGCACAAGGGCGAACACTTCCGGCAACAGGGCATCAAGGCTTTGGCCGTTTTCTTGCACGGCCTTTTTGTACTGAAGAATGCGGGCGGCGAAGTCTTCGTCCGCCAGCTCCTGCATTTGCGGCTCAAGAGCATTGATGCTCTGTACCTGGGAGCGCAGACGGCGCAGATACCGGTCGTTCTTGCTGCCGAATATTTTCTTGAAAAGAAAGCCGAACATGAAGTCTCCTCTGTTGGGCGCGGGCAAACCGCCTTTTGCCCTGCCAGCGCGTCAACGCTGCGCACTGGGGCATCCCTGAAAGTGTGTTTCCGGGCAGCCTGAGGCTGGCGGCATCCCTTTAAAATAAGACATAAATGCCGGATTGGCAATGCGGGTTGCGGCGGCATCAACTGAAAAAACGAAAAGTATTCCGCGGCTTGCCGGGCATGCGCGCAGGCATTTTTTTCTGCCCGAACGCATGCCGGCCGTGTTTTACTGCCGCTTTTTGCGCAAAAAACGTGCGCTCGCAGGTAAAGTGCAAAAAGCGAATAACGGGCTTATTTTTTTACAGACACGGCCGATAGAATACATGTGACGGCCCGTGCCGGAGTGCAGGACTATGCCTCGAAATTTTCCTGCTTGATGACGGCTTCGGCCTTGATTCTGTCCAGCAGTTCGGCAAAGGTTGCCTTGACGTTTTCGCGTATGTCACCGGCAACCACAAGGAAAAGGACGTCGTCGCCGGGTTTGAGCAGTCCTTCTTCGGCATCGGCCACAATGGCGAAAATGCCGGGGCGCTGTTCCATTTCGCGCACAATGACGGCCATCTTTTCCCTGTCCGGGGTAATATGCACAGAGGTCACGGTGCTGTGGTCATTGCGTGACCAGCCGCGTACCACGCCGTTATGGACAAGCATCATGCCCACATGGTCGGCGAAGCCGGGGCGGGATTTGAGTTCCTGAAGAGTTTTGTTAATATCCATATGCACCGCCTTTGTTTGAGCCGCGCGCAGCCGTATTTTTTCCGGCAGTATATATCATGCCCGTACCGCCATAAAGGACTTTGTTAATGGCCCAGCTATCACAGTTACTGTCTCGCCTTCCCGAGGGCAAGGACGTGCGCATGAGCACCATGGGGCATGTGCTCTGGGTCTGCTGGCACGGCAAGCTGCCTCCGGCGGTAGGGCAGACCCTGCTCAATTACGGCGGCATGCTGGTGGGCGAAGAAGAGGAACAGGCCCTGTGGTTCTTCTTTACGGACGATGTTTTTCTGGCCCTGGCCCGGCTGACGGTATGGGGAAATTTTAATGAACTTCCGGTAAGTATTGAGCTTTTTCCCGGACGTTTGCAATTTGACCGCAAGCAGGATGCCTGCCTGCTGCTTGATGCGGCCCTTCAGGCGCAGGAAATGCTGGTGCGCGACAGCCTTGAGGTGTGGGTACACCCCAAAAGTCGCGAAGGCAAAAAAAGTCTGCCCGGCATTTCCTTTGAGCGCCGTGCCGGCCGCCAGGGCATGAGTTCCGTTGACTGGGCCGCCATGATTGTTGACGTGCGCATGCCCTATGCTTCCACCCACGCATGGTTCGCCATTCTGCACCCTTTGGGCAGCCCGCTGGACAAGGCGTTTCAAAGCGGCTGGAGCGACATGTTCAAAAAGGTGGAAACCCTTTTGCAACGGCTCAAGATCAAGTCCATTGTCAGCGGAACATTCGTTATGCTGGCTATGGACAATCTGCTCATGCTGCGCACCTTTTTGCGTGACTATCTGCACAGCTTCGACAAGGAAACCAGCGAAGGCGGCGCGTACTGGCCCTGTGTCTGCGTGATAGCCGACCGCAACAACCTGAATTTCAACAGCGACCTGCCCAAGAAGATCGGCCTGCAGTGGGACAACCTCATGCCGGACTTCCCCTACCTGAGCTACCGCAACGCCTACCTGCTGGGCGAGGGTTTTACTGTCCGCGATCTGCGCTATACGGGCGAGCAGGTCAGCATGGATGACTGGTGCAATGTTCTTTTGAATGAAAACAGCCTCAGTGAGCGCTCCATTCCCCTGCTTATGCCCGCACGGCTGACTGCCGGGGATCCGGCGGAGCCGGGCTGCTTTTACTGCGGCATCCATACCCATACGGCGGCCCAGTGTCCGACGCGGTCTTGCCCGTCGTCCGCGCCCGACCTTTGGGACAAGATTGCCGTGCTGGACCTGGAGACTGTCAATGAGGCCTTCCGCCATATAGAGCAGGCGCTTAACGAAGAAGGCGTTGCGGGCTATGCCGCCCTGCTGCGCGACGGCGGCGATGCC
>NZ_JBAIYW010000118.1:0-6754 GCF_036763055.1 Desulfovibrio sp. 1214_IL3152
GTTGCGCTGGGCGGCCCTTGGGCGCGGGAAAGCAAGGCCGCACCGCGACGCATGACCGGCGTGAAAAAGCGCTTCCGCGGTAGCGGCGGGGCAAAAGAACTGTAGCGCAGTACCGAAAACAAGGTGAAAGACCCGTTCTCACAGGTTTGTACCGGCGGGTACGCTTCCTGTGGAAACGGGTCTTTATTATCAGCTGGTTCGGCCATCTGGAGCCGATTTCAGAACGCTTTCAGCCGGTGAGCGCTCCAGAACAATTTCATTTTGAAGAAGTGTAAATGCTCTGACGCTGCACGATGCAGGGCGCCACAATGTGGCGTGGATTCAGCCGAAAATCGTATTTTTTGAATGAACACTTTGAAATGTGAAGCGTTTCAAAGGTAATCTGCTCTAGAGCAATTTCACTTTGAAATTGCTCTGGCGGCTGCGTGAGCAGACGTTCGCTATGGAGGCGTAAGCGCAGTTTATCTGCGCGGTTAAACGCCGAAGCGAGTGTGCCTTTACCTTTGAGAATGTATATTCTCAAAGGTAATCTGCTCTAGGATTCCGGACGCAACAGGGGGAAGAGGATGACTTCGCGTATGGAGGCGGAGTCTGTCAACAGCATGACCAGCCGGTCAATGCCCACTCCCTGGCCGGCAGCCGGGGGCATGCCGTATTCAAGGGCGCGCAGGTAGTCTTCATCCATGCTGTGCGCCTCATCGTCTCCGGCTTCTTTTTCGCGCACCTGGTCTTCAAAGCGCAGGCGCTGGTCCACTGGGTCGTTAAGTTCTGAAAATGCGTTGGATATCTCGCGGCCGGTAATGAAAAGCTCAAAGCGGTCGGTCAGGCCGGGATCATTGTCGTTACGGCGCGACAGGGGCGAGATTTCCGTGGGGTAATGGTAGATGAAATGCGGCTGCACGAGCTTGCCTTCCACATCCAGATCAAAGAGCTTGGCATGCAGCTTTTGCAGGCTTTCGCTGTCAGCGGCCTTTTCGCCGCGCTGGCGGATGTAGTTTTGCACCCTGGTGTAGTCATTGTAAAATTCCGGCTGGTGGCCGCCAATGAGCGTGAGCGAGTCATAAAAGCTCATGCGCGTCCACTTGCCGGGCGTCAGGTCGACCATTTCGCCCTGGTAGGGAACAACGGTGGTTCCGCAGACGGTTTGCGCCAGATGCGCAAAGAGCTTTTCCGTAAGGTCCATGAGGTCTTCAAACGTGGCGTAGGCCCAGTAGAATTCGCACATGGTGAATTCCGGGTTGTGCCGCGTGTCGATGCCTTCATTGCGGAAGTTGCGGTTCAGCTCAAACACCTTTTCAAACCCGCCCACAAGCAGGCGCTTGAGGTACAGCTCCGGCGCGATGCGCATGTACAGGCCCATGTCCAGAGCGTTGTGATGGGTTTTGAACGGCTTGGCCGTCGCCCCCCCGGCCAGGGGCTGCATCATGGGCGTTTCCACTTCCATAAAGCCGTGGTCTTCCATGAAGCGGCGGAATTCGCGCACGATCTGGCTGCGCTTGAAAAATATTTCGCGGGCGCGCGGCGTGACAATAAGGTCCACATAGCGCTGCCGGTAGCGCGTTTCCATATCCTTGAGCCCGTGATACTTTTCGGGCAGGGGACGCATGGAGCGCGTGATGAGCTTTATGGTGCGGCAGGCGATGGTCAGTTCGCCCGTTTTGGTGCGGAAAAGATGCCCGGACACGCCGACAATGTCGCCGATATCGAGTTTTTTTACCAGGTTGTGCGTGGCGTCATCCAGGTGCTCGCGCGCGGCGTAGCACTGTACGCGGCCCGTCTGGTCCATGATGTGGAAAAAGGCCACCTTGCCGAAAGAGCGAAGCGAAACTATGCGCCCGGCAATGGCAACAACATCTTCCTGTGTTTCAAGGGCGTCGCCCTCCAGGTTGCCGAATTTTTCCAGCACCCAGGAAATGGAGTGTTCCTTGCGGAAATCGTTGGGAAAGAGCGGTACGCCCGCGTCCATAAGGTCGCAGGATTTGACCACGCGGTTTTTTACAACCTCGTTCAACCCTTCACGTGCGGCAAAGCTTTCCAACATGGGCATAAAATAGCCCGCGTATTTAGACTTGGTGCCCAGCTTGACGGCAGGCTTTTTATTCTTCTTTTCCCGATTTTCCACTGAAAAAACTCCTGAGATGCCCGGTCTTAAAGGATTGTAACGGTATGCCATTCGCGAAGAAGCGTCAAGGATGGCGTGTGTATGCTTTTGATGCCGCGCCAATGCCCTGTTTGGCCTTGAAGTTCGCGAGGCTTGCGTATATAGATTTTCTTCCCCTGTGACACCTTCCCGTGGCCCTGCCACGGATCATTTCCGTAAGGACAAGCGTCATGCACAAGTACACCGCCTCTTTTCTGGGGCGCGACTGCCCCGGAGTGGTGGCCGCAGTCAGCCGTATTCTTGAAGAAAACGGCTGCAACATTGAAGAAGTGACCCAGACCATTCTTTCCGGCGAATTTGCCGCCATTTTCGTGGTGGCTGTTCCCGATGCCCTTGATGCCCAGAACCTGCGCCAGCGGCTCAGCGCCAGCCTGGCCGAGGCCAAGGTGGATCTTTCGGTGCTGGTGCGGCCCGCCATTCAGGGACAGTGGGGCCAGAGCCTGCACTGTGAACCCTTTGTGGTCACTGCCGACGGCCCGGACAAGCCCGGCCTTATCGCTGCCATGAGCCGCGTGTTCGCCCGCCATGACGTGAATATCGAAAGCCTCAAGGCCATTCTGGGCGAGGGTGGAACCAATCATGCCCTTTTTGTTTTCGAGGTTATGGTTCCCGATGCCGTTGACCTTGGCCGCCTGCGGCGCGAGCTTTCCTGCGAGGGCCAGAGCCGCGACCTGCGCGTGAGCGTGCAGCACAGGGATATTTTTGAGGCTGTTCACCGGGTCAGCTCTTTTTAGACAGTGTCGTCACGAGCGCCTTTCCCGGTATCTCTGCGTCGAACTTCGCCTTTTATTCCGGTCGAGTACCATAAGAGTACACTCCCTGCATAAAAGGCTCGTTCTCCTTGATATACCAAGGAAATTCATCTCGTGACGACACTGTCTAGGGTAATTTAACCTTTACATTGCTCTGGTAAATTGCTCTGGCGGCTGCGGAGCAGACGCCCGCCGTGAAGGCCATGCGCCGTAAAGAGCGTGCCTTCACTTTGAGAACACATATTATCAGGTTGCTCTGCTCCAGAGCTTTTTTGCCCTGCAACCATACAGGATACCGACATGCTTTCCGAACGCGAAGTCATAAGCACACTTAACATGCTCCGCAACGAGCATCTGGACGTGCGCACCGTCACCCTGGGCGTGAGCCTGTTTGATTGCGTGAGCCACGATCTGGAGCTTTTTACCGCCAACGTGCAGGCCAAAATCCGCCGCTACGCCTCGCAGCTTGTGTCTGTCTGTAATGAGGTGGGTGACAAATACGGCATTCCCGTGGTGAACAAGCGCATCAGCGTCAGCCCCATTGCTGTGGTGGGCGCGCCTTTTGGCCCCGACGGCATGGTGCGCGTGTGCAAAGCGCTGGACGAAGCCGCCAAAGAGGCGGGCGTGGATTTTCTGGGCGGATTTTCCGCCCTGGTTGAAAAGGGTTTTGCCAATGGCGACCGCGCCCTTATTGAGGCGTTGCCCGAAGCCCTGGCACAGACCGACCGCATCTGCTCGTCCATCAACGTGGCTTCGTCGCGCAGCGGCATCAATATGGACGCCGTGGCCCTGATGGGCCGCCAGATTCTCAAGGTAGCCGAAGCCACGGCGGACCGTGGCGGCATCGGCTGCGCCAAACTGGTGGTTTTTGCCAACATTCCGCAGGACGTGCCCTTCATGGCCGGAGCCTACCTTGGTGTGGGCGAGCCTGATGTGGTTATCAACGTGGGGGTTTCCGGTCCCGGTGTGGTGAAAAAAGCCCTGGATCGCGCCCGCGAGGCGGGTCGCAACGAAAAGGGCGCTCCCCTGACCCTGCTGGACATGGCCGAGGTCATCAAGCGCACGGCCTACAAGGTGACCCGCGTGGGCGAAATGATCGGCACCGAAGTGGCTACCCGTCTGGGCATTCCCTTTGGCGTGGCTGACCTTTCCCTGGCCCCCACCCCGGCGGTGGGCGACTCTGTGGGCGAGATTTTCCAGAGCCTGGGCCTTTCAAGTATCGGCGCGCCCGGCACCACAGCCGTGCTGGCCATGCTCAATGACGCCGTGAAAAAAGGCGGCGCTTTTGCCTCCTCTTCGGTGGGCGGTCTTTCGGGGGCCTTTATCCCCGTATCGGAAGACTCAAGCATCGAGGCGGCCGCTACCGCGGGCCTGCTCAGCATTGAAAAACTGGAAGCCATGACCAGCGTGTGCTCGGTGGGGCTGGACATGATCGCCATCCCCGGCGCTACCCCGGCAGCCACCATTTCAGGCATTATCGCTGACGAAATGGCTATCGGCATGATCAACCACAAGACCACGGCCGTGCGCCTCATACCCGTACCCGGCAAGGGCGTGGGTGAAGAAGTGTCGTTTGGCGGCCTGCTCGGCAAGGCGGCCATCATGGCTGTGCCGGGCGGCAATGCCGAAGATTTTATTACCCTTGGCGGGCGCATTCCCGCGCCTATTCACAGCCTGAAGAATTGACGCCGTTCTCGGACGCGCTTTTGCATGAAAAAATCCTGCTTCGGCGGGATTTTTTTATTTATGGCGGTATGCCAGAAAATGCCGTGGCGCGCGCCCTTGGCGTTTGCCTGCCCGACGCAGGCCGGTTTGACCGGCTGGTGAATATTTGTCATAGGTTTACTGTCCGGAACCGCACGCTTCGCAGGTGAGGCGCGTGTCCGGCAAAACATGATCAAGGAGACAGCCATGCTGAAAGCAAAAATCGTGGCAGCGGCCTTTCTTGCTATGTTTGTAGCGGGTTGTAGCTCATCGCCGGAATGCGATTCCAGCGATGGTAAAAAGTATGCCAAAAAAATCATGCAGTCCTATGCGCAGGAGCTGGGCATAAAGGATCCGCATATCAGTTTTGAGAGCTTCAAGACCCTGAGCGGCGATAAAAAGTCCTGCAAATGCGTGGTCACAGCCGTTATGGGCGACAAGGCCGCCGAAGACGCCTCAGGGCTGAAGTATGCCCTTGAATTTGAGCTGCCGGAAACGGAGAATGGCCGTTACTATATTGAAATGATAAACTAGTTTAGTTTGTAGTGAACTTTTGGCACGCGATTTTTGCATCCTGTGCGTGGGGTGGACAAGAATGGTGTTCCTGATGTATCAGGCCAGAGCAGTTGCAAGTGGAATTGCTCTGGCACTTGATGGCGTGGCCTGCCGAAGCGTCAGGAGGGCGCGTCAGGGCATGCTCCAGACCTTGCCCCAGGGTTTGCTGCTGAAGACAGTGCTGCTACCTGTCCGCACCGGCCAATGCCCGGGCGGGCGGCGTAAAATCTCGAACGTATCTTCGCACCGCTGCCGGTTCTGCCTCCCCGACATTTCTTGATGCGTCTTCAGGGTGTCCGCGTTCAGGACGCCCGCGCTTTCAAGGACGCTTTTCGGCCTCCCGATTTTCGTCTTTTCCGGCCAGCGGATTTTACCGCTAGTTGATCCCTCCCCGCTGGCTATCGGCTTCATGCCCTTGTGTTCTTGCCGCAGAAATTTGTCCGGCTTGACTGTCGTCTTTTATGATCCCGACAAAAGGGCGTGTCCGCTGCTTTCCCGTAAGGAAGCGCGGTATGGCTGCTGTCTCAGAGGAAGCAGCCGGAATGTTCTGTCTGCATAACACTCAAAAAGGAAAACATAATGAAATATTATAAAGTAATAGGCGCTTCGCTGTGCGCCGGCATCATGGGTTTTTGTGTCTGGGCTGGCGAGGCTTCGGCCGAAGGCATCTGCCAGCAAAAGATGGCCCATATCCAGCGCCAGATCGACTATGCCAAGCAGCACAACAACCCCATGCAGGCGGCCGGTCTTGAGCGCGCTCTGGAAAATGTGCGTACATGGTGCACCGACGACGGCGAACTGGCCGAAGCGGAAATAGCCGTTATGGAAAAACAGGAAAAGGTGCAGGAGCGTCAGGCGGAACTGGACAAGGACATTGCCCAGGGCAAGCAGGAAAGCAAGATCGCCAAGCGCAAGCAGAAGCTGCAGGAAGCGCAGAGCGAATTACAGGAAGCTGAAAAAGTCCGCGATGCCATGAAGGCCAGCAAGAAGTAGCGGAACCTTTATGACATTTACGCATTGAGAATATCTATTCTCAATGCTTCCAAACGTTCAAAGAAGGATGGCGGTTCGGCACAAGGCCGGAACCGCCATCCTTCTTTGAACGTTTGGCTTCAGCAGTGTTGCGGCAGGCTACTGTACCAGCGGGGCAAGAAAAAACTGCCAGATCAGGGTAAGCAGCAGCAGCGACAGCGAGACCATGAGAAAGCGTCGCACAGCAGCGGGCCCAACGCGGATGGCAAGGCGACTGCCAAGCCAGTTGCCCACGCAGCAGGCGGCAGCCATAGGCAGGGCCAGACTCCACAGCACCACGCCGTTGATCATGAAAACCACCACTCCCGCAAAGTTGGATGCAAGATTAAGCACCTTGGATGTGGCGGATGCCTCCATAAGGCCCATGCGCAAAATCCAGTGAAATGCAAGAATCAGAAAACTGCCTGTTCCGGGACCGAAAAATCCGTCATACGCGCCGATAACAAGGCAGACCAGCGGGGTCATCAGCCACAGGCGGGGGCCGTGCATGTCGGCTTCGCCGTAGGCGCGTGCGCGTTCCTTGCGGGGCATGAGGGTGGCGCACATGCCA